>JAJKIB010000272.1 GCA_021154745.1 Mycobacterium sp. | reverse complement strand
GCTCCGCGCGTCGGTCATGCCGGTCGACGCCCGATGTGGCGGGAGGACGCCGACATCGATTTCGGCTACCACGTGCGGCGGATCGAGGTGGCCGCTGCGGGCGGGCGGCGGGAACTCGATGAGGTCATCGGCCAGATCGCCAGCACACCGCTGGATCGCAGTCATCCGCACCACGCGCTGGCTGACGGGGTGGCCTCGGCGAATCTGATGGCGCGGGCAATGGAATGGCCGGATGTCATCCAAGACGAGGGTGAGCCAACCGTCGCGCGCACCCCGCCCTCGGCGGTGGAGCTCATCCGCGCTGCCGGCCGGGACCATGTGCGCAAGCTGACGAAGCTGCCGAATGTCCTCTGGGACAGCGTGATTGGGGTATATCGGCTGCAACGCCGGGCGCGGGAGCGTCGTAAGAATCCCGACTTGGCACGCCAGTTCAACCCGCCTCTGACGTTCCTCAACCACAAGTTGTCGTCGGCACGAACCTTCGCCAGCGCTTCTTTGTCGCTCGCCGAGGCCAAAGAGACGAGCAAGACCCCGGGGAAGGCCGACCCGCGTGCTCAAGGATCGCTACTTGTATGTGCTATCGGGAACTACAAAAATTCGAGTAGTCCGTTACTCATGGCGACACGCCGGCCACGGCATAGCTTAGGCGCACCAGGAAAAACTGAGGCGGCGCAAGGTTGAACCGGATCGTCCACCGGACCGTTGAACTGGACAGCGACGCGACCTAACTGAATCGCCCGACCGGGGCGCAACAACACGATAACCCGACAGCAAATCTACCGCCGCAGGCGTGTGGAGGCGTTGGTCAACCATCGTAGTCGCCGATCCGGAGCCGACGGCTTCGGTTTGACTGTTATGCCCTGGGAGACAACCAAATCCGCAGGAACAGCGACGATTGCACCCCAGGGGCGCATGGGCGCAGAAAGGCCTCTGTGACGAATGACGGACCGACATAGATAGCAATAGCAAATATTCGTCATGAGTCACAGAACAAAAGGAAGGTACTACTATGAAGATCCTCTTTACCTCCATCGCAGCGGGCGCGTTGGCATCCGCCGCGCTCGGACTGGCGGGAACCGCTTCCGCCGCCCCGTCCGGCCCACCGCCCGTCGACGACACCATCAGTCAACTGCAGTCGAAGGGCTTCACTGTCATCGTGAACCGGGTCAACACCGCTGCGGAGAACCAGTGCACGCTCAACGCGGTTCGCCCCGGCCAGACGTTCTCGCGCAACGACTCCGGTGTGCCTGGAGCCCAAGACGACCTCGTCACCACGGTGACTGACAAGACCGTCTTCGTTGACGTCGTCTGCTGAGACCACCGGTTGGGGGCGTGCCCGTCGTCAGCTTCCTTCGAACACGGGTGTCCAGCGCCCGATCATCTCTCAAAGTGCTGATAGTCGATAGGAATTCGCCAGTAGCCGCCCCAGCGCCAACCACGATCGGTGAAGACGCGCACGGCCGGATCTCCCGCGTGCAAGAGTCCGGCATCTATACAGTTCCGGTCGACGTATGGCGCGGCGTTCTTGGGTTGGAAGCTGAGCCGCACCCCGGTCCACAATCTGATCATCTCGAATGTGACTGGGCCGCAGACGAAGCTGTATGGCTTGGGTGCCGAAAGCAAAGCGTCTGAGCGCGAAAGTCGTTCGGAATGAGCTGAAGACGCGATAAGACATCTCGCCGTGGCGTCCGCTGTCGGGCGGAGCCATCTCCTTCAGCAGGGGGTTTCGATTCGGAAGGGCACCGTTCTCGTCTTGCCAGGGTTCTCCGGATCAGAACCTTCGGCACTACCCGTGATGACGTAAGAGTTGTTGACGAGGGAAACATTCGCATTGCCGGCACCTTCGTCGGCGACGCCGCTGAAGCCGTCGAAATTCTGGATATCGACAGTCTTGGCGATGGGCTGCTCACCCCCGATCTGCAACAAGCTGCGGGTTCGGGCCGGCCCCGACTTTGTCTCGATGATCATCGACCACCCGAATTGCCTGCACGACAGCTCCTGAGTCGTCTGCGTCTTGCCGCTGACAGTGATCCGGGCATTCCTCGCGCGCTCTGGCTTCGTCTCCTCGACGCATCCGGCCGTACTGGCAATGACCATCAAAGCGGCTGCTGTCACCGCGATCGACCGGTTCTGCATTGACGACCTCACTCAAACAACGCTAGTGGCGAAATCGCGATCCGAGATGGAATGGCTCAATGCACATGCAGAGGGCGTGAGTGTGAGACAGCGCTTCAGAGAAGCTTGTGGTGGATGCCCTTCAGCAGCCGGCTTGCGCGGTACGGAGCTCTGCCGATCGGAGCCTTCGGCGGTGCCCGATCATGCTCGGCCGCACGGGCAGCCCGCGAACGCTCGCGCCACGGACGAAGGCCGGGTGGCTGTCGCCGAGTCCCCGACAGCCCGCGCCGCTCGTTGCAACACTGGTTCTTGCGGTCGGGTCAACCGGGACTTCCGAGTTCTGGGGATGGTCCCCGCGAGCTGATCGAGTCGATGGCGCATCCTCGCCGTTCTCGATGAGGACCTGCTCATCGGGATCGGCGTCCCGGCTGCCCGATCGACCCGCAGCACCTCCGCCGCGTCGAAGTCACCTACGTCGGCTTCTACAGCCAGACCCGCGGAACACCCTTCCCGACACCGTCAATAAATGCTGACGCCGCCAGAACGAATGGTGCGCCCCCAAGAGTCGGCCATTCCACGCTAGCGAACCTTGGAAGTTGCTGTGAGGGAATAAATTCGGCCACGGCGAAGTTGCGTAGGCGCGTGCCCGCCCCAATCTCTGCGAACAATCGCCCGAACTCGATGTGGCGGCTCCTTCCAAGCCCGACAGCCACCTTTGGGCTGATCTGATGCGCCAGGGACCTCTCGCCGGACGGTATCCGGCGGTGGCCGCGATGGTCACACTTGCATTGATTCCGTATCTAGCTCTGTCGGCGGCGCTCGACCCGCTGGTGCCGATCATATCCGAGCAACTCCACATGTCGACCCAGGCGATGAGCTTGAGCTCGGGGCTGGGCAATGCGGCATACGCGGTGGGGACGGTCCTTGCGGTTCAGTTCGCCCAGCACCTGCCGCAGCGCAGGATGCTGCTTCTCTATGCGGTGGTGCTGGCGGTGGGGTCAGTGCTTGCCGCGGCCGCGCAGAACTCGGGCATGTTCATTGGTGGACATGTGCTGCAGGGTCTGGCGACCAGCATGCTGTTGATCGCCGCCGCGCCGCCGCTGACAATCGGTTTCCCGCGAGACAAGCTCCGCAACACCGCCGTGATCATGAACATGTGCGTCTTCGGGGCGGTGGCGCTCGGCCCATTCATCGGAGGCGTGCAGGCGGAAGCGCATGCGTGGCGGCCGCTCTTCTGGATCGTCGCGGCGGTCGCTGTGCTGGCTTTGGTCATGGCGGCGTTGACATTTGAGGACGCGCCCCCCGCCGATCGCGACGCGCCACGCGATCTGAAAGCGATCGGCTTGGCCGCAGTCGGATGTACGGCCGCGTTCGTTGGTGCGGCGCAGCTGACCACGCACGCATTCAGCGACCTGGCGGCCAGCGTGCCCATGTTCGGCGGCCTTGCTCTGATTGTCGTGTTGATCGTCTACCAGTTCAGGACGCAGCGTCCGCTGTTGACGGTCCGCACCATGCTGACAAGCGCGATCCCGGTCGCGGGGGTGGGTGTCGCCTTGTTCGCGGCGGCGGCGTCGGTGGCGGCCACAGCGCTGACGGCGAATGTGTTGATGCAGGGCTTCAGCCCGGTTCAGGTCGGACTGCTATATCTGCCGGAGGTCGGCGGCGCCATCGTGATGGCGGTCGTGTTCGGGTTCGTCATCACGCGTCGGGCAATGCATTACCTGCCGCTGGTGGGCATGGCGCTTCTGGCGGCGGGGATCGTCATGTTTCGCTTTGCGCTTCCGGGCAATGTGCCGTTGGCGTTGATCGGCTCGGCGTTGACGGGGCTCGCGTTGGGAGCCACCGTGGCGCCGGCCCTGTTCGTCGCGGGGTTCTCGCTGCAGTCGGCGAGCCTGCAGCGGGTGTTCGCGATCATCGAGCTGCTGCGGGCAGTGGCTGCGTTCATGGTGGCGCCGATCCTCGCGCACGTGGCGGATGCATTGCCGGGCGATCTGAATGCGGGCACGGGCGTCACGCTGTGGATCGGTCTCGGGTTGTCGATCGGCGGCGCGGTGTTCGGGGTGGCGATCTATACGTTGAGTGGGGCGCGACCACAGAAGCCCGACTTGGATGAATTCCTCGATGGGGAGTCGCCTGCGTGGTACTCGCCGCCGTTGTTGGCACGCTTGCGGTCGGGCGTGCCGTCACCGGTGACCGCGCGTGAGCGTGCTGGGACGATGACGGTACCGGCGCACTGGGATGAGCCGACCTCCGTCGGCCCGGTGGTGTTCGCCTACGACGGAACGGACTTGGCGCAGAGGGCAATTCACCAAGCAGCACTTCAACTCGGGCCGGGGAGATGCGCGTTGGTGGTATGCGTATGGCAGCCGGCGAATGTGGGTTTCACGCCGACAGATGAGACGCACTTCGACGCAGATCAAGCGCCTGAGGTCAGGCGGGCAGCGGAGAGGACCGCCGCACATGGCGCGTCGTTCGCTGCGGAGGCTGGGTTCCGCGCGGAGAGCACGGCGGTCGAGGCTGCGCCGACGTGGGAGGGGATCGTACGTGCCGCAGACGAACACGATGCGAGCCTCATAGTGCTTGGACCGCACCGGCGCAGTGGCCTGTTCGGTCACTTTCAGGGGAGTGTCGCGGCCGCGGTTATCGCGCATTCGGACATTCCGGTCATGGTGGTCCCTGAGGGATCGCGCGCTGCGCTCGTCGGGGACCTCACACCACAGCAGGCCACGTCCAGCCGCTAGTTTTCCGGTTCGCGGCGCTGAATTCGGAGCGCAGCGGTAGGCGCGGACATTTCCTCGGTCGGCGGAGCCGCGAGCACGGCCGTTGAATCCTCCTTGAGCCGAACAATTCTCGGCATTTGCGAGGCTTGCGGACGCCGCACGATCGTCGGTGGTGCGGACGGCTCCGGCGCGGGCGGCGTCGGCGACGGCGTTGCGGTCGCGACCCGGGCGTCCCGGCGGCGTACCAGATAGCCGGCGAGCGGACCGGTGAACAGCATGGCAACCAGGACAGCGAGGCTCAGCGCGCAGATCACCACGTCGAACGTGCTGGTGATCTGCTGGGCAAGGTTGTTGCCGTAGATCGCATCGGGCGGCGGTCCCGCATACCGCGGCGC
>JAJKIB010000271.1 GCA_021154745.1 Mycobacterium sp. | reverse complement strand
TCATCAACGCTGATCAGGATCATGTCGTCCTTGTTCATGCCTGTTCCTCCCGTACGTCTGAGCGTCATCGACCAGTGATGTTCTCTATCTGAGGAAACTACCTTCTCATTGCGCGAGAATCAATGTCCGTAACGGCCACCATAGCCTCCAGGCAGCACCGTTGCCTGCTGACGAGCACCGCTGTGACCGGCGCTTCTAGCATCTGGGATTGACCAATTGCCGCAAAAGTGGAAACCTATTGGCGAAATATGAGAACCTGATTCTCGTGAGCGAGAGGAGCCAGCCCGTGCGGGTGCCACCGCTGCCGGCGGACCAGTGGGACGACGCCGTCGATCATGCGTTGTCATCGCTGCCACCGGAGCGTCGCAACCCGGACGCATCCGGCAACCTGCTGGCCACGCTCGTCCGCCACCCGAAGCTGACGCGAGCGTTCCTGCGCTTCAACAACCACCTCTTGTATGCGTCGACGCTGCCTCCACGCCTGCGCGAACTCGCGGTGCTCCGGGTAGCGCACCGGACCCACAGCGAGTACGAATGGCGCCACCACGTCCGGATGGGCCTGGAGTCCGGCCTCACCGAAGAGAACATCGACGGCATCCAGCGCGGCGAGGCGGCCGATGATCTCGACCGCGCGATCGTCCACGCAGTTGACGAACTTCAGGACAAGTCCGTCGTGTCCGACGAGACATGGGCGGTCCTGTCCGTGCACCTTGACGAGCGCCAGCGCATGGACCTCGTCTTCACGATCGGCTGCTATGGCGCACTTGCTATGGCTATCAACACATTCGGCGTAGAACCCGACCAGGAGAGGTTATAAACAGTGGGACATTTCCCGAAGCCGGCCGCCGGTAGCTGGACTGAAAACTGGCCAGAACTCGGCACTGCGCCGGTCGATTACACCGACTCGATCGACCCCGAGCACTACAAGCTCGAGCAGCAGGCGATCTTCAAGAAACTGTGGCTCAACGTCGGGCGGGTGGAACGTTTGCCGCGCAAGGGCAGCTACTTCACCCGGGAGATGCCGTCCGTCGGCGGAGGTACATCGGTGATCATCGTCAAGGACACCGACAACGAGATCCGCGCGTTCTACAACATGTGCCGCCATCGCGGAAACAAGTTGGTGTGGAACGACTATCCGGGCGAAGAGGTTTCGGGCTCGTGCCGTCAGTTCACGTGCAAGTACCACGCCTGGCGCTACAGCCTCAAGGGCGACCTGACCTTCGTGCAGCAGGAGGAGGAGTTCTTCGATCTGGACAAAGCGAAGTTCGGTCTGGTCCCGGTGCGCTGCGAGGTTTGGGAAGGGTTCATCTTCGTCAACTTCGACAACGACGCCGAGCCGCTGGTCGACTATCTCGGCGACTTCGCGAAGGGCCTCGAGGGCTATCCGTTCCACGAGATGACCGAGACCTACACGTATCGGGCGGAAGTCAACGCGAACTGGAAGCTGTTCATCGACGCGTTCACCGAGTTCTATCACGCGCCGGTGCTGCACCAGAAGCAGGCGACCAAGGAGGAAGCCGACAAGCTGCTCGGGATTGGCTTCGAAGCACTGAGCTATGACATCAAGGGCGACCACGCCATGATCTCGTCTTGGGGCGGGATGTCGCCGCCCAAGGACCTCAACATGGTCAAGCCGATCGAGCGGGTGCTGCATAGCGGCCTGTTTGGGCCGTGGGATCGGCCGAATATCAAGGGCATTCTTCCTGACGAATTACCGCCCGCAATCAATCCGGGCAGGTACGAGAGCTGGGGCACCGACTCCTTCGAGTTCTTCCCGAACTTCACGCTGCTGTTCTGGGCGCCGGGTTGGTACCTCACCTACCATTACTGGCCCACCGCCGTGGACAAGCACATCTTCGAGTGCACCCTGTACTTCGTGCCAGCCACCAACACCCGTGAGCGGCTCGCCCACGAACTCGCCGCGGTTACGTTCAAGGAGTACGCGTTCCAGGACGCAAACACCCTCGAAGCCACCCAAACCATGATCGGCACCAAGGTCGTCACCGACTTCCCGCTGTGCGATCAGGAAATCCTGCTCCGACACCTGCACAAGACCGCAGGTGATTATGTCGAGAAGTACAAGAAGGAAAACATCAATGTCTAAGCTTCCTCCCGAGTTCGCCGACCTCGAGCGGTTCACCGATTGGTGCCTGCCCAACGAGGAGGAGCGCTACCAGAAGCGGCTGTCGTCCACCATGGCCGAGATGCAGGATTTCTACGACGCCGCGTTTCCTCGCTTGGAGGCCGTCATGGAATATTGCGACGCCAGGTTCCCCTTGGACGGAATGCCAGACGACGCAAAGGCACTCATTCACATGATGCAGTCGCTGGTGAACGTGTCGTTCCCGATCGAGGTGTGGAAGCAGCCCCGCGTGCTCGACAGTGGCGCCACCTACATCACCTGCATCAAGGAGCCGGTGGTCTAAGAGTGCTGACCCTCAAAGCAGCGGGTCTAGTTGACGTCGACGCCGGCGAGATCGTCCGGCCGGGGATCGTTCGTATCGAAGACGACCGGATTGTCGGAATCGGAGGCGAACCCGAGGGAGACATCATCGATCTCGGGGGTTCCATCCTGCTGCCCGGCCTGATGGACATGGAGGTGAACCTCCTGATGGGCGGGCGTGGGGAGAACCCCGGGCTGTCCCAGGTGCAGGACGATCCCGCGACGCGTGTCCTGCGTGCGGTCGGCAATGCCCGCCGCACGCTGCGTGCGGGGTTCACCACCGTTCGCAATCTCGGATTGTTCGTCAAGACAGGCGGTTATCTTCTCGACGTCGCATTGGGCAAGGCGATCGATGCGGGTTGGATCGAGGGGCCGCGGGTGGTGCCTGCCGGTCACGCGATCACCCCGACCGGTGGTCATCTCGATCCGACGATGTTCGCCGCGTTCATGCCAGGCGTGCTCGAGTTGACGGTCGAGGAGGGCATCGCCAACGGCGTCGACGAAATCCGCAAGGCGGTGCGGTATCAGATCAAGCACGGCGCTCAGCTGATCAAGGTGTGCTGTTCGGGCGGCGTCATGTCGCTGACCGGAGAGGCTGGCGCACAGCACTATTCGGACGAAGAGCTGCGGGCCATCGTCGACGAGGCGCACCGGCGCGGGCTGCGCGTCGCCGCGCATACGCACGGCGCGGAGGCGGTCAAGCACGCCATCGAGTGCGGCATCGACTGCATCGAACATGGGTTCCTGATGGACGACGAGGCCATCAAGATGCTGGTCGACAACGACCGGTTCCTGGTGACCACCAGACGGCTGGCCGAGGCGATGGACGTATCACGAGCTCCGAAAGAGTTGCAGGACAAGGCCGCCGAGATGTTCCCGAAGGCGCGCACATCGATCAAGGCCGCCTACGAGGCAGGGGTGAAGATTGCGGTCGGCACCGATGCGCCGGCGATCCCACACGGCCGCAACGCCGACGAGCTGGTCACGCTCGTCGAGTGGGGCATGCCTCCCGCCGCGGTGCTGCGGGCGGCCACCGTCGTCGCCGCCGACCTGATCAACAAACCTGATCTCGGCCGCATCGCCGAGGGCTACCTCGCCGACGTCATCGCCGTGCCAGGTGATCCGCTGCTGGACATTGGCGTTACACAGAACGTAAGTTTTGTAATGAAAGGCGGCAAGGTCTATGTCAACAAGAACTGATGATCTCGTGGAGATCCAACAACTCCTCGCGAAGTATGCGGTGACGATCACCCAGGGCGACATCGAGGGCCTGGTCTCGGTGTTCACCCCCGACGGCACCTACAGCGCGTTCGGTGAAACGTATGCGCTGGAGCGCTTTCCCGTGCTGGTCGACGCCGCTCCGAAGGGCCTGTTCATGACGGGCACGTCGTTGGTTGACCTCGACGGCGACGACCCGGACAAGGCCACCGGAACCCAGCCGCTGTGCTTCATCGAGCACTCCAAGCACGACATGCGCATCGGCTACTACAAGGACACCTACGTCCGCACCGACGATGGCTGGCGATTGAAGACCAGGGCGATGACGTTCATCCGTCGCAGCGGGGAGCACGATTCGGGCCGCCCCCACGCGGTCGGCCGGCCGAGTGCATGAATGTCGCGGAGTTCCGGTCGGACCTGCGCGCGTGGCTCGACGAAAACGACCTGACGCCACCGCCCGGTGACCACTCGCTGGACGCTCACCACGCGCAGCATTCCCGGGTGCTGAGCGCGCTGTACGACGCGGGCTGGATGCGTTGGGGCTGGCCGGAGTCGGCGGGCGGGCTGGGCGGGCCCGCGATCCTGCGGGCCGTCGTCGGCGAAGAAGTCGTGGGCCGCGGACTGGATGAGCCTGGACCGTATTCGATGCTCGAGGTACTGACGCCGACCATGATCGACTACGCGCACCCCGAACTCGCCGCGGAGATGGTGCCGCTGCTGTTGTCCGGGCGCGAGACCTGGTGCCAGGGCTTCTCCGAACCCGGCTCCGGCAGCGATCTGGCATCGCTGTCCACCCGCGCCGAGCAGCGCGGCAGCGACTGGATCGTCAACGGACAGAAGGTGTGGACGAGCTTCGCGCAGTACGCGACGCGGTGTGTCCTGTTGACCCGCACCGGGGCGCCGGAAACACCGAATCACGAGGCGATCACTGCCTTCTTCGTCGACCTCGATACGCCGGGCATCACCGTCCGGCCACTGCGCACCATGCACGGTGTCGACGAATTCTGCGAGGTCTACTTCGACGACGTGATCGTCCCGGCCGAGCGGATGCTCGGAAAGCCCGGTGACGGTTGGCGATTGGCGATGGACCTGCTGCCCTTCGAACGGTCAACCTGCTTCTGGCAGCGAATCGCATATCTGTACTCGCGATTCGACCGGCTGATCACCGAGGTGAACGATCAGGAGCGCTCACAGGACGGCTCGGACGACGCAGCGCTCGGAGCCGCGTATCTGGGACTTCACACGCTGCGGTGCCGGTCGCGTGACACCCAATACCGACTCGACGGCGGTACCCGACTGGGCGCCGACACCTCCATCGACAAAGTGTTGCTCGCCACCGCCGAACAAAGGCTCTACGACACCGTCCACGACGTGCTGCCAGGGAAGATCGAGCTAGACGAATCGCCGTGGCGGACCGAGTATCTGTACTCGCGCGCGGCCACGATCTACGGCGGCACCGCCGAGATTCAACGAAACATCATCGCGCGACGGCTCCTCGATCTGGGGAAGGAGTGAGCATGGAACGTGATGATCTGGACCTCCTGACCGATGCGCTGCGCAAGACCATGCTCACGGCGTCCGGACAGAAACTCGACGCAGCGCTGATCGAACTCGGCTGGCTCGAAATGCTCGAGGAAATGCCCGAGACCGCAATACCTTTGGTGTTCCGGCTGCTCGGCGAGACCGGCGCACATGCGCCCGTGATCAACGACGTCGTCTCGCACGAAACCGTGCCGCTACCGTACGCGGGCGGATCATGGGTGGTCTGGGACCGTACCGACGAACCCGGGACGGCCGTCGACGACCAACTTCCCATCCGCCGGGTGTCGTCAGGCGAACCTGTGCCTTTGGCGGCCGGTCGTCGGGCGTTGGGCTGGTGGCTGGTGGGCACCAGCAGGGCAATGCTGGCGCTGGCACGCCAACATGCTGTGGATCGTGTGCAGTTCGGCAGGCCGGTCGCCTCCTTCCAGGCCATCCGGCATCGCCTGGCGGAGACGCTCGTCGCGATCGAAGGCGCTGAAGCGACGCTCGGGGCGGCGGCAGACGACTTCGGCTCGCTGCTGGCCAAGGCCGCGGCAGGTGAGGCCGCGCTGCTCGCGTCGAAACACTGCCAACAGGTGCTCGGCGGCATCGGCTTCACCGCCGAGCATGAGCTGCATCGTCACGTCAAGCGCGCCCTAGTGCTCGACGGCTTGCTCGGTAGCTCAAGGGAATTGACCCGAGAGGCCGGCGCCACCGTGCGCGCCAAGGGCTCCGCCCCGCGAGTCGTCGACCTTTAACGGCCCTACCCAACTGCCGCGAGCGTGCGTGTCTGCACACGACACGCCGACGAAATCTGTCATTGTGCGCACGCTCACGCCGCATCGACCGTGCGCACAATGTACGCAAATACCGGCGTGTCGGTGTGCAGACACGCACGCTCGTGCAGATAGGCGACTACTGGATGTTGGCTTTCATCTGGTCCATGTTCACCAGCACGGGCCATCCGCTCACACTCAACGCGTTGCCATGGCCGGTCTGGTGAATGTCGAACACCGACTGAATCGCCGCGTAGAAGCCCTGCACATCCAAAGTCTGGTTGACCGCCCGCTTGGCCTGACGCAATGCGAACGGCGGCATCTTCGCGATCTGCTCGGCCAGCGTCCGCGTTTCGC
>JAJKIB010000270.1 GCA_021154745.1 Mycobacterium sp. | reverse complement strand
CGCTGCGGCCCCGATCGAAGGTCTGTCTCAGGCGGTCGGGCCCGATGCTCGGCTGCGCGTTGGGGCTTCGGCAAGCTTCTGCTGCCCATGCGCGCTTCTTCGCACCCGAAGGAGCCCATTCTCTGGGTTTGCTCGGTTCGGGGCGTTGTGCAGCGGTCGAGGCGGCACCGTGCCAGCCGGATGAGGCTACACCATTGCACCTCCAGGCTATTGGGTATAGCCTAATGACGTCGGCACGACCCCACGAACATCGGAATCGACATGAGCAACGGGCAGACCCACGACCACCAGATCAGCGCCATCAAGCGGCCGAGCGGAACGGTGGCCTACGAAGTCGCCGGAAACGGCCCGCTCATCGTCTGCGTCCCCGGAATGGGCGAGCTGCGGTTTAGCTACCGTTTCGTCGCTCCAGTCCTGGCCGCCGCCGGATACCGCGTCGCGCTGATGGACCTGCGCGGCCACGGTGACAGCAGCGCAACGTTCGACGAGTACGGCGACGAGGCCACCGCCGGCGACATCACCGCCCTGATCGAGAAGCTAGGCGGACCGGCGATCATCATCGGAAACTCCCTCGCTGCTGGCTCAGCCGTGATGGTCGCGGCCGCCCGTCCCGAGCTGGTCGCGGGTCTCGTCCTGGTCGGCCCGTTCGTTCGCCCGGCCACCGTATCGGCGCTGCAGCGTCTGGCGTTCCGGGTCATGATGGCGCCGTTGTGGGCGCGCATGTCCTGGAACGCCTACCTGCCCACGTTGTACGCCGGACGCAAGCCGGCCGACTTCGCCGAGTACCGCGCGGAAGTGTCTGCTGCACTGAAGAAGCCTGGCCATGCCAAGGCGTTTTCGCTCACCACTCGTACCAGCCATGACGCTGCCGCTGCCGCGTTGAATTCGGTCACCGCTCCGACCCTGGTGGTCATGGGCGAAGGCGACCCCGACTTCCCCGACCCCGCAGCCGAGGGTCAGTGGATCGCCGACGAGCTCAAAGGCACCGTTCTGATGGTGCCCGAGTCCGGCCACTATCCGCAGGCCCAGCGGCATGACCTGGTCGCTCCTGCCGTCGAGGCATTCGCCAGCGCGGTGAGTCCGCGTGCCTAGAGCTGGCCTGACGACGCAACGCGTTGTCGAGGAAGCCGAGAATGTCGCCGACCAGGTCGGGCTGACAAACCTCACGCTGGCCGCGATCGCACCTCGCCTGGGCGTCCGGATGCCAAGCCTCTACAAGCACGTAGCCGGGATGGACGCACTGCGCCGTCTGCTCTCGATCCGCGCCAAGCATGAGCTGGCGGACGTATTCGCTCGGGCAGCCGCAGGCAAGGCCGGGGCGCAGGCACTGACGGCGATGCTTCATGCGGCCAGGGGGTGGGCGAATGCTCACCCCGGCCGTTACGCCGCGACGGTCCGCGCACCCGACCCGGCAGATGACGAGGACGTGGAGGCGAGCAACGCGATCCTGGATATCGCGCTGGCGGGCCTCGCGGACTATCGCCTGGCCGATGACGACGCGATCGATGCCGTCCGTGCGCTGCGCGCCACCTTGCACGGATTCATCAGCCTCGAACAGGCCGGCGGTTTCGGCCTCCCGAACGACGTCGAGCGCAGTTTCAATCGGGTGACCGCAGCGCTCGCTCAGACGTTCGCGGCGTGGCCGCCCACTACAACTGAGTGGTAATGCACACCCACTTCGCAACGCGTCGCGAGTAGTCGTCCCGCCGACTCTGAGAGCAAGGGTTGCTGTCATCGCCAGAGGTGAGTCGGCTAGCCCCGGAGAGGGCTCGTGCCCCATCCGTCTGCTGTACTGCTGGATGCTCTGGTCCGGGAGGGTCGGCGAACCCTCCTCGCCTGCTTAGACAAGGAAAAGTTCGTCGGGTTGAGCGCCGCCGCGGGTGCAGTGTGCGGTCAACCCTGAGGCTCAGGGGGCTCACTGAGATCCGGCACGGACCTTCAGCGACGCTGTCGCCACTGGACACAGATAAGCCGACCGACCGGTGAAGAACTCCGCGTCGACGGGCGCCTTCGTAACGTGAGCACCGGCTGCACGCATGAGCTCGCTGAGCCGGTCAACGTCATCGGCGCTGTCGACTGCACGCCGATGGCGAAGCGGATGCTTTCGGTGCTTGACTCGGGCTCTGTGTTCCCGCCGTGGGCGAGCTTGGCGAGCGCGGGAAGAGGGCTAGCACGATTCCTCTCAGTTCGAAGACCGCGAAATCGTCTTCGTCCATCACCTGCGGCCAGCCCACCCGCCGGTAGAAGTCCCGAAGGGCCCCGAAGTCGTGGGCGCCGAAAGTCATCACGTTGGCAAGTGGGACGGGGTTCGTCATGCCTCCACTATCCGTCCGTGCGCCGGCCAGAGCCGCTTCGCACTATGCGAGAGTCCGGTGACGGTTCGGCGTACGGGACAGCAATGGACACGAGCGTCGGGCGCACGGCGGCCTTGCGCTTGACAGTCATACGCGCTCTGACGCATGGGGGTCGGCCCGTGAGGCCTATCTCCGTCGGCGGTGGCGCGGCGTCCTCTCCGCGGAGCGCCGAGCCCGCTCCTGTGATCCTGGATATTCGTCAGAGCGAGTCTCTGCCATCGGGACGCACGTTGATCCGATGCGGCCCGCGGCTTCTTCAGCCGGTGGGCGTGGTTGGCGTGAGTGGGTCTGGTGGGTCGGGGGTTGCGCCCTCCGGGCGGTTCTGGAGCCAGGCGCGGATCTGCTTGTACGCCTTGGGGTGGTTCAGCAGGTCGAAGTGGTTGAGGTTACCCAACCGGAGCACGTGGTCGGCCGGAACCGCGAGGCGGTGTTCGTCGCCGGTGTCTCCGACGGCACTGAGCGGCGGCACGAGCAGATCCCCGAAAACGCTTCCCAGGCGCGTGTCCGGGTCGCGTGTGAGGGTCGCCAGGATGACGAAGTGGCGCGCGCCGTCGTGCAGGGGCACGTGTGTGTGCCGCGCCGGCTCCCGGGCGTCGAGGTCGCGGTTGGCCCAGTCGTCGTCTACCACCGTTCCGCGACGGAGGTCCTTGATGCCGACGCTGCGCAGGGCAAGCACGTTGGCTATGGGGCGAGTCTCCGGCAGCCGGGCGAGTGTGTGGGTGAGGGCATGAACTCCGCGCTCCAGCGGCGCGCCGAGGTGCGGGGTGCCGAGGGTGACTGTGTCGCGGACCGCTGCGGTCCACGGCTCCGCTGCCTCGGTGCCGCCGGCTGCCTGGTGCAGCGCGCTTCGGGCGACCAGGCCGCCCATGGAGTGTCCAATCAGCACCAGGTCCTGGACGGGGACGGGCCACGCGTCAACGAGTTCATCGAGAAGTCCTGCGAGCACTCGACCGTTGGTCGAGATGTGCAACCCGGTGTTGTACCGGATGAAGACCGGGGTGTAGCCCAGGTGCGCCTCGAGGAGCGACCCGTAGGTCACCCCGGGCTCACCGTGATGATGCACTGACCGATAGCACCAAGACAGCTCGGTCTCCACCAAGCCATGCAGGAAGACGACCAACCGTCCCGTGGCCCCGGGATACGCGGCGTGCAGCTCGCTGCGGTGCGCGGGAACCGCCCTTCCTTGTCGGCGGATGGTCATTGACGTCGACAGCGCCGGTGCCTCGCGTTGTACGAGATCGCCGTACATCCCGTTCAGGACGGCGAGGGCGGTGCTGCCGGCGGGGCGCTCGTCCAGCGCGCGGCCATCACCCCGTGGCGCGACGTGGCCGACGACATTGACGCCCGTGTAGAGCGCCTCGCCCACGGTGCGATAGGCGAGCTTTGAGACGGCGCCGTGGATCACCTTCACCGGTTGCGCGGGCAGGCCGATGCCGGCGAAGACGCGGCCGGAGATGCCTGCGTGTGTCTCGTGGATCCGGTTCGTGGTCCCTCGCAGCAGCGTCCCGCCCAAACCCGCCGCGTCGCGGACTTCATCGTTCCTCACGACGTTGTCTCCTCGGGGTCATGGGACAGGTTGGATCGAACGCTCGGACCCGCTGACCTCGCCCCACGGCATGCTGCAGGACAGAGGCGCGGCCTCGTGCGTCCGAGCATCATGCACCGAGTCGTCAGGGTGATGCAACACTCTCGCGCATGTGTCGCATCACGGTGATGGACGCAGCACCAGCCGCAGAGCCGCCTCGGCGCGTTGCGCCTGCGGCTCCTCCCCGAGCAGGACGTTGAGGTAGGTGTAGGACTCGATTACGCGTACGACGATGTAGGCGAGTTCGTGGTTGTCCATGTGGACCCGTAGTCGTCCCGCGGTGGTCTCCTCGTCCAGCAGGTCCTCGACGGCCGCGAGCAGGCGAGGCTGGAATCCGGCGGCGGCTTGTGTCAGCAGCCGCATCGCGAACTGGATCTCTCGGCGCAACAGCTGCTGCATGCCGTGATTGGCCAGGACCAGCTCGAGAAAGGACACCATTACCCGGACAGCGCGGTCCGCGTCGGAGGGGACGGTGCGGCGGGCGTGGGTGAGCGCCTCGTCCGCCAACGACCACAGCACCTCGAGATGCAAGCGGTCCCGCGAGCCGACCCACCGGTGGACCGTCACTCGGTTGACACCAAGCTCCTTGGCAAGCGAGGCCATCTCGAGGCGCTCGCCCACCAGGAACCGTCGTCGTGCCACGCGGAGGACCTCATCCGGCACAGGGCCGCCGAAGCCGCGGGTGTTCGACGCCGCTTCCGTCTCGACCCGTCGAAGGTCCATCACCTTAGGGTGCCACTGGCTGACCCGAATCTGCCCGTGGTCCCTAGGATGTCCGCGTCGCAGGCCTCGCAACGAGTCGTGGTCGTCGGGCCGATCCGCGGTCAACTCCTACGGCCGCCAACACCTCGGAGGCCCGGCCCACACCCCCGAGGCGATCCTGCCGCGCGCACCCGACTGTGCGACGCGGACGCCGGCTCAGCGTCCCAGATGTGTGGTCGAGATGCTGCTGGGCCCTCGTGGGCGCCGGATCAGGGAAAAGCGGGGACGTGACGCCTCAGTCGTCGGGCATCGAACGGCGGTCGCCGACCGGGCGGTCGGTGAGCGGGAACGACAGCGAGCCGGCAGGTACCCACCATTCCATCACGTCATAGGCGAGCCGCCCCGCCACAACGGACGGGTCGCCGCCCGAGATGCGTCCTGCCTCGCCAGCATCGCACGCGAAGATCGACATTCCACGATAGGACGCATCGCTCTGCTCGTTGAACGGTCCGTTGACGACAAGCACGCCTCGCCTCCCCAGTTCGGCGCGGTAGGCGAGGTGGCGTGCCTGGAGTGCCTCGACTTCGTCCTGCGACATCTCCGGCGCATCGATCCGCCGCCGCAGAACCACGACCGTGTAGATGTCGAACGCTTCGGGGATGTTGGGATCGCGTGGCATCGGGCCGCTCCTCGGCTGCGGCGAGCAGCTCGGTCTGGATGGAGTCGTCGTCAAGCACGGTCAAGGCGGTCAAGAGACGCACGTTGCGCGCAACGATAGCGGGCGGCCTGGCTATAGCTAGGTAGCGTTCGACGCCTCCGGCCGATCGGTCACGCCGCCGGGTGCCTCGACCCGCGCAACTCATACGGCGCGGAGGGAAGGCGGCGATGCCGCTCAGACTGCACCCGCTCCACAGCATGCGGGCTCGTCCCCCGCGCAGGCCACGAGTTGCGTCATACCAGCCGTTGGAGGGGTGTCGTTTCCCAATCGGCGACCGCGCCGGCAGTACCTCGCCTCGGCGGTCCAGCGTCAACGCAAGTGGTGGTCTCGACGTGTGGCGGTCCGCGACCGGTGACCGGGATCCAACGCACCCACGTCGAGCTCTACATCCGCCACCTCGGCGACAGTGGGCTCCGGTGTCCTCGGTGAACACCATGCTGCACGGCGTCCGCGGGTTCTTGCGGTATTCCCACATCGACGGACTGACCGGCGCCGACCCCGCGGGTCTACGCCCGGCTGCCCAGGGGTCCACACCGATGAGACCCGTACTCGGGGGCTGGACCGGCTGGAACTCATCCGGTTCACGCCCGGGGTGGCCGGCTGTGGTGGTGCGGGACGGCGAAACGGGATCGGTTCGCTCGACCCGCAGGGCTCGCTGTCGGGCGCAACGCGGCGACTCCTCCAGGTCGAGCAGGTTCTCACCGTGCACCACGGGGGCGCGGGCCTACCTGCTGGGGATCAACGCGTTACGTGCGTCGGAGGGCGCCGCCGTCGATCCCGGCGCTGAGCCGGGATCGAGCCAGGCCCAGCGCCCGCCCCGTGCGGGTGGTGGGCGCTGACCCGGGTGTTGTTTCAGGGCCGCCTCGATGTTGCCCTCAGCCCGCGAACCATGCGCCCGAGCCGAGGGCGGTGAGCGGCACCGCGAGGGCACGGGTGCGCTCCTCGGTGCGCTCAGAGAGGTCTGGTCCACGACCCGCATTCGTGACAGCGACGCGACGGTGACCCACACGGTCGTACGGCTGGCGTTCGAGCAGACCGTTGAGAACGCGACTTGGGCGTCCCGCCCTCGACGCGGCCGGGCTGCGAACGCGTCGTCGCCGCTCATCGGCATGACCCCCGCGTTCAAATCTCGGGCTGCGGACGTGCTGTTGGCGCCAGGACTTATGCCTAGCGATCCCTGCGGTGTCGAGCGCAACCGCCTCCTGAGGGACCCGGGCGCATCCGTGGGGGTCTGGAGGTCACTGGCCGCCCGCTCACCCGGGGTGGCGTACCCACGCCCAGATGGTGCAAGCGGTGCAGGAGGAACTAGCCGGCGAGCCCACCTGTCTGGCCGACGAGCTCGCTGGCGATGTCGAACAGCTTTCTGTTCTTCGTGGCCGACAGCCCCGGTTAAGACGCTGAATGCTCGATCGGGCGTCCACGTCGTAGCGCTCCATCAGCTGTCGCCGGCCTACCCCGACAAGAGCACGTCGAGCCGTCCAGATGGCGAGTCTCCTCCGACCTAAGGTGCGTTGCGGTCGTCGGCGCCGCCCTGCCTTGGGACCGAGATGCGTTTGATCGCCCTGGCTGCCTGGGCCTCGGTGATGCCGGCTCGGGCGGCGGCGTTTCGTAGCCGTTCCCGGGCGATGGAGATGTTGACGCCTTGGCTTTCGGCGATGATGCCGAGCGCGACTTTGATATCGCCTCCCTCTCGAATGCGGGTGCGTGCTTCCATCGCGAGCTTGGCAGTCGAGAGGGATAGGTCGGCGTTGGCCACCGCCAGCGCAGGGTCCGACCCAACGGCCTCCGCTACCTTTTCCTGTAGGCCGGTGAAGGCGTCCTCGGTGGAGGCGTAGAGGTTGACTCCGCCCACGACGCGGTCGGCGTCCATGATCGGCAGGGACAGGCTGCTGGCCACCCCGATCGCGGCGCTGGCCCGCGCATAGAGTCGCCACCGGTCTTCGTCGAGGAGGTCACCGACGTTGACGTCCAGAGGTTCGGCGCGGTCGACGGCGGCCACACAGGGGCCGCCGTCGAGGTACTGAACGGCGTCCAGGGCAGCCAGCTGCTCGGTGCTGGCCACCAGAGTCAGGGTCACCCCGTCCTCGATAACCCCCAGGCTCAGGCCGACGAGTTCGGGCACCACGCCGCGGACCCGCCGGGCCATTGCGTACAGCTCGATGCCGAGCGACACCTCCCCTTGTCGCGCCAGCTCGCGTAGCGCTTCGATGGTCTGCGGTAGCGGCTGCACGGGTCTCTCCCGACTGGTTAAGTGGGCGTTGGCCCGGTTGACGAGCTCCTGGGCGACGTCGCGGAGCTTGATGTTGGCGTGCGAGGAGGCGCGCACCAGGAAGGCGAAGGCGCGGTCCTCTTTCATGGCGTAGCGT
>JAJKIB010000269.1 GCA_021154745.1 Mycobacterium sp. | reverse complement strand
CGTTGAAGGACCTCGTCGATCCCTACACCACCATGGACGCGCTACCCGCCAGCTTGGCGCCTGCCCACACCCGTGCCAGGGACATCTATGCGGGCGGGTGGCGACCGCCGGTGCCGGACGGTCCGACCCGCGACGAGCTCAGCGAGGTGGCGTCCAGGACACTGGCAGCCGCTTGATGCCGTGGATGAACGGCGACAGCAGCCGTGAAGGATCTTCGGTCGCATGAATGTCGGGCATCTGGCGGTGGAGCTCTTCGAACGCCACGCTGATCTCGCGACGGGCCAGGTTGGCGCCGAGGCAGAAGTGTGCGCCGCCGCCGCCGAAGCCGGCATGTGGATTCGGGGTTCGACCGACGTCGAAGGTCCACGGGTCGGCGAATTTGTCCTCGTCGCGGTTGGCCGAGCAATACCACAGCGTCGCTTTGTCGCCCGCCGCCATCTTGACGCCGCTCAGCTCGCAGTCTTCGGTCAGCGTGCGCCGCATGTAGATCACCGGCGACGCCCACCGCACGATTTCCTCGACCGCCGTCGGCGCCATCGCTTCGTAGTCGGCCCACCAATTCGCACGCTCATCGGGGAAGCGCGTGAGCGCGAGCACGCCGTGGCTGATCGCGTTTCGGGTGGTTTCGTTGCCGGCCACCACAAGCAGGATGAAGAACGACGCAACCTCGGCCGACGCGAGCCGCTCGCCGTTGACCTCGGCCTGCACCAACGCCGTCGTCAGGTCATCTCGCGGGTTGACTCGGCGGTCCTCGGCGAGCGCGGTCGCGTACGCGCCGATGTCCATCGAGACCTTGACGAACTCCTCGTAATCGGTGGCGATGTCCTTGTCCCCGAACCCGAGAATCACGTTGGTCCAGTGGAACATCTGCTGGTGGTCGTCCTCGGGGATGCCCATCATGTCGCAGATCACCTGCAGGGGCAGCGGGCCGGCCAGTTCCGCCACCACCTCGCCCGAGCCGTCGGGATGCGCCTCGATCATGGTTTCCACCAAGCGCCGTGCCCGGTCGCGCACTGAAGTCTCTGTGCGGGCGACGACTTTGGGGGTGAACGCCCTGCTGACGATGTTGCGCAGCCGCAGGTGCTTGGGGTCGTCCATGACGATCATCGACCCGAAGAACTCCGACACGTCCGGGTTCGCGTCGTTGATGGTGATGCTTGGCCGCGAGCTGAAGATGTGCGGATGACGGCTTGCGAACCAAACGTCGTCGTACCTGGTCACCGCCCAGTGGCCGGGTCCCGCCTGCACGCCTGGCGTGTCCAGCGGGGGGTGAAACGAGACCGGCGCCTCGCGTCGCAGCGTCGCGAATGCGCCGTCGCGCACGTCGTCGTCCTGGACCCAGAACTTCCAGGAGCCCAGGTCGATGTCGGACAGCGGCACGTCGGGGGGCGCTGTTCCATTCACCCGAGCCGCGATACCCACATCCCAGAGCGTAGGTTCCCGCCTGGCCATCGTCATGGATTTCTGAAACATGTTCCAATTCGCGACCCGGCGTGGTAGCACCGAACGGTGCGTAACCCACATGCAGGGCAACCGTTTACGACGAACGAGGAGCAGATCGCGGAGGCGTTGCTGGACGTCAGCATCCCGACGCTGATGCTGTCGCTGGTCCACATGTCGGGCGATGCTGGCCTGATTCGCGGCGAGCTCAAGCCGGCTGGCCTGTTCCTCAACGAAGTGCAGGGCTACATGTCCGAAGAAGACAAGGCTGCGGTGCGGAAAATCGCGCTGGAGATCATCGCCGACTACCGCGACCGGGGCTGCCCGGAGCCCGAGCCGATCGGCCCTGAGCTGTTGCAGGAGATGATGCAGTGGCTGGTCTGCGAGCCGGTTCCGCCCGAATACGTGCCGATGCTGCTCGAAGAGATGGAACTCGACGGGAGAGATAGCAGGGCGGCGCGGTCGACCCTTGAGCCTGCCGACTTCCCGGTGGTCGTCATCGGCAGCGGGGAATCCGGTCTGCTGGCTGGTATTCGGCTGAAGGAAGCGGGCATTCCGTTCACCATCGTCGAGAAGAACGCGGGCGTCGGCGGGACCTGGTGGCAGAACACCTATCCCGGCGCCCGCGTTGACGTCGGGAATCATTTCTATTGCTACAGCTTCGAGCCGACCGATCAATGGACGCACTTCTTCGCCGAGCAACCCGAACTGCAGGCCTATTTCCAGTCCGTGATGGACCGCCACGACATCGGCAGCCATGTGTTGTGGGAAACCGAGGTGACCGAGGCATCGTGGGATGACGACACCGCCACCTGGTCCGTGCAGGCACGTGACCGCAATGGGGCGACAACGACACTGTCGGCGCGTGCGGTGATCAGCGCCGTCGGCCAGCTGAACCGGCCGCACCTTCCGGACATCGAAGGGCAGCAGGGTTTCGCTGGGCCGGCATTCCACTCATCGGAGTGGGACCACTCCGTCGACCTGCACGGCAAGCAGGTCGCCATGATCGGCGCGGGCGCCAGTGGATTCCAGATCGCGCCCGCGATTGCGGGCGACGTCGCGCGCCTGACCGTGTTCCAACGGACCGCGCAGTGGATGTTTCCGAACCCGAACTACCACGCCGAGGTGGGCCCCGGCGTGCAGTGGGCGCTTCGGCATCTGCCGTTCTACGGCCGGTGGTACCGGTTCCTGCTGTTTTGGCCCGGCTGCGACAAAGGACTGGCTGCGGCCTACGTCGACCCGGATTACCCGGACCAGCAGAAGGCCGTCAGCGAGATCAACGAGATCACCCGGATCATGTTCACCGAGTGGATCAGCAGCCAGGTCGGCGACGACCGCGAGCTGCTGGCCAAGGTAGTGCCCGACTACCCGGCGACTGGCAAGCGCACCCTGCAGGACAACGGCAGCTGGCTGAAGACGTTGACCCGAGACAACGTCGAGTTGGTCAGGACGGGCATCGACCGCATCGAATCCGACGCGGTCGTCACCGCCGACGGCACCCGGTATCCGGCCGACGTCATTGTGTACGCCACCGGATTTCAGGCCAACAAGATGCTGTGGCCGATGACAATTCGTGGGCGTGACAGCGAGATCCTCAGCGAGCGTTGGGGAGAACGGCCGTCGGCGTATCTGGGCATCAGCGTGCCCGGCTACCCGAACTTCTTCTGCATGTACGGGCCCGGCACCAACCTCGCACACGGCGGCAGCCTGATCTTCCACTCGGAATGCCAAATGCGTTACATCACAGAGTGCTTGGAGCTCCTCATCGCAGGTGACCGCAAGTCGATGGAGCCCACCCAGGATGCAACCGCGGACTGGCACGCGCGAAGCCAGGCCGAGATGCGCAAGATGGTGTGGTCACAACCCTCGATCAAGCACTCGTTCTACAAGAACAGATTCGGCGAGGTATACGGCTTAAGTCCGTGGCGGCTCGTCGACTACTGGACGTGGACCCGCGACCCCAATCCGGGCGACTTCGTCATCCGGTAATTCCCTTCGCGAGCAGCTGCGAAGGTACCCAAATCCTCCGCGTGTCGGGTGCTGTTGCGTCTGCTCGCGCGTAATCCGTTAGGGCAGTTGCCAATTCATGTTCTTGGCGAAGACCCGAGCGTCGTCAGAGATGGTGCCCAGTTCGTGGCAACGCTGGACATAACCCTGCACCATCACCAAGAAGTTCATCGGGTTGTAGGCATCTTCTTCGTAGCTCCACTTGCCGTCGCCCGCGTACTCGAGCACGGTGATCACCGCCGCCCCGTGCACGCTGCCGTCGCCGGGATCCTTCATGGTGTTGATGTTCTTGAAGATGACCCAGCCCTTATCGGTGTCGATCGAGTACCACTCCACCGGATAGGACGGCATCTCGCTGCCGGGGAACATGTTCATCGTCGACACGATCCACTCGCGGATGTTTTCGCGGCCTTCCATGTTGCCCATCGCGTGCTCGACGTACTTGGCATCCTCGGTGAAATGGTCGGCGTAACTGGACCAGTCCCACGTCTTGCCAACGTCGATCACGTCTTGCTGGTAAGCCTGGAAGGCCTCCTCGAGCTCCTCGCGTGACCACTGACCCATTGGGAGACTCCTTCTGCTCGCAGCTGGAAAACTAAGAGTTGACCGTAGTTGGCTGGGTGCCTTCAGGTTCCAGATTCCGGCGATGATTTTGCCGGCTCTGGTTTATGCGTAGCCGCGGCGACATTGACGTGGTATCTGCGAGTGTTTGAGCCGGGCGATGATGTGTTCGACGTGGCCCCCGGGTTCTGCCATCGGTGTGGCAGCGGGTTGTCGGTGGGTGATGGTTTCCTGGTCGCCATGGCAACAGCGCGCACCGACACCATCACCGCCATGAGCGGTGACGTGGTGCCGCGGCGGCGCGGCAAATCGAAGGCCCCCAACTTCCAATACGAGGGGCCGGTGTCGGTGATCCGCCTGGCACTCGACGTTAGCGACACACGCGTGCGCCAACGCCTGGAGCAGCAGTGGGCGGCGGTGTTTCGGCTGCGACGGGCACTGCAGGCCGACGCCGCACATCGTTGTCGAGCGTATTGGGCCGCCCATCATGAGCGCGGCAGCGATGCGAAAGCGGTGCGAGAACGCCTCGGACTCTCCCGCAAGTGCATGGAGGCCGCCGCCAAGGCGCATATCGAGGCCAGCGGCTGGATGCGCGATCACCTGACCAAAGCCATCGGCCTGCACGTCGCCGGTGAAGTGTGGGAAACCGTGGAGCGGCACCTGTTCGCCGATGCCTCGGGACGCCGCCACGGGCCCCCTCGGATCGGCTCCTGGTGGAACTTCACCCGAATCCCGGGCAGGGCCCGCTCACACACCAAAGCCACGCCGGTGTGGGAAACCTACCGGCTGGTCGGCACATTGGATGGACACCTTCAGGCGTACCGGCATCCGCAGCTGCCCGCCGCGGTGAGTACCGCGACCCGGGCGACTGGCCAGGCGGCGGGCACCTCGATTCTGGCCCAGCCCAACCATCTGGCTACCCCGAGGCGACCGGCCTCGGGGAAGTGGGCCGATCACCACGGGCCGCTGGCGGTGGTGTTCACCGGACTGCCAGGCGGAGACGTCGTGCTGCCGGTGCGCCTTGCCCAAGGCGCGGGCCAGTGGGACCATCTGACGCATTTCCTTGCCGACCCAGCGGTCTGGCACAAGATCGATTTGGTGCGGCTGCGTGACCGCAAGGCACCCGGTGGCTGGCGGTACTACGCGCATCTGCTCACGCACCAGGCTGGATACGCATCCGACTCGACTCGGGCGCGCCGCGCCGCGATCCCCGCCGGCCGACGTGCCGGGGCGGACGCCAACGTATCCAACCTGGCGCTGGCCTCGTTCCCCACCGGGCATCCCGAGCAGCTACACATCGAACAGATCAGCTGCACCGAAGAGCAACAGCGGGCCGCTGCGCGGGCCGCCAAACGGGCACGGGCAGGTCAGCGGGCATTGGATCGCTCGCGGCGCAACACCAACCCCGAGCAGTACGGCCCCTCGGCGCGCCAACACAAGCGGACGCAACGGCGCGCCGCGCAAGGGTTGACGGCCAAGCAGATCACCAACCCAGGCGGACCGCGGCGCGCCCGCGCTGACGGGGTGCCGCTGCGGGTCTACCGCCACGACAGGCTCTCCGCCGGCTATCGGCGCGTACGCGCCGATCACACCAGCGGAGCGCGTGCTGCAAGTCAGGCTAAACACGCCCGCGCCCACGACTTCGCGGCGCGGATCGTAGCCACCCACGGCAACACCGTCACCATCGAAGACTGCCGCATCGCGACCTGGGCGAGGTTGTGGGGCAAGCGGATCGCGTTGTTCAGCCCGGGGATGCTGGTGGCCGCGCTCGAATGTGAATGCGCCGCCACCGGCGGGCGGTTCTACCGCGCAGGCACCCGATCTACCGCGCTGTCCCAGCACTGCCTGTGTGGGGCGCGGGTGCCGAAAACCCTGGCGCAGCGCACCCATCACTGCCCCGAATGCGGTTTGCGAGCCAATCGTGACATCGCCTCGGCGATGCTGGCGGCCTGCGTCGAGCTCACCGAACCCAATGACCCGCGCACCGCCCGGGTCGACTACCGACTTGCCCACGCCCTACGGGCGTCGCTTGCCTCCCAGCAAGAGTGGGAGGACTCAGTTAACCGGCACCGGCCACAAACACCAACCCACGGTGAAGGATCGGCCAGGACCGGCAGCCACCATCCGGTGGCCTCTGCTGAGCAAGCAGCACTCGGCCCACCCCCGAACAGACCAGACTCGAAGTCTGGACGTCGCGGGACCAGCCGAAAACAACCAGCCCCCAAGCTGTTCGGCGCTGCATGACCCATTACGGGTCAACTCTTAGAACCTGTTCTACCAGCCGGGTTGGCGCGGCGCAGCGGTTTCAGGACACAGTCAAGGTGCGCAACCGCGGCCAGATCTCCTGCCACGACTGTCGTTGCCCAGTCAGCAAATACGCGCGCATGTCGTCGCCGATGTCGCCGACCATTCGCACGTGGGCGAAGTGCGAGCGGAGCGCGGCGGGATCACGCCCTGTGTAAAGGACGCAGTCGTGGTCGGCGGGCGGTGGCGGGAAATACCCGTAGCTGCGGTTGGTGCTGTAGGCGTGCGGCAATTGGTAACGCTCCGAGTAGCGGTCGATGTAGGCGGCGATGATGTAGGACTCGCCCATCAGCACGGTTCGGTCACGCTGATCGGACGGCAGGGCGCGGTAGGCGTCGGCGGTGCGCTGCGCGATGTGTTCGACGACGCCGGAGTTCACGACCGAGACCGAAAGAACCAACGAGCCGGACGCGAGCACGACGCTGAGGATGTACGCGGGCACGCGAGCCACTTCCGCCGCACGTGGCCCGCTTCTCGACAATGCTGCAGCCCGAGCGCGCCGATGGCCGCCAGCGGTGCGTACAGCCCGACGACGTAGTACGGGCGGCCTGCGGTGGCGACGAACAACACGTACAGCGCGACGAAGCTTG
>JAJKIB010000268.1 GCA_021154745.1 Mycobacterium sp. | reverse complement strand
GGATCGGCCTGCGCTACCTGGGACGCTGACCGAGGTCACCGCCAGCGCGGAGGACGGCCAGCCTGTCCGGTCCTGGCTGGCGCTGCCGCATTCAGACGCACCGGCGCCGCTGGTGTTGTGGGTTCACGGCGGCCCGCTGGCCAGCTGGAACGCCTGGCACTGGCGCTGGAATCCGTGGTTGCTCGTCGCCAAGGGCTACGCCGTGCTGCTGCCCGATCCGGCGCTGTCCACCGGCTACGGCCAGGACTTCATCCAGCGTGGCTGGGGCGCATGGGGTTTCGCGCCGTTCACCGACCTCATCGCGGCGATGGACGCAGCGTGCGCGCATCCCCGGGTCGACGGGACACGCACGGCCGCGATGGGTGGCTCGTTCGGCGGCTACATGGCGAACTGGATCGCCGGCCATACCGACCGCTTCGACGCGATCGTGACCCATGCCAGCCTGTGGGCGCTCGACCAGTTCGGGCCGACCACCGACGGCGCGTACTGGTGGGCGCGCGAGATGACACCCGAAATGGCCGAACAGAACTCGCCACACCGGTTCGTCGGCGACATCCGCACCCCGATGCTGGTGATCCACGGCGACAAGGACTATCGCGTGCCGATCGGCGAGGCGTTGCGGCTGTGGTTCGAGTTGCTGACCGAGTCAGGCCTTCCCGCAGCCGACGACGGCACCAGCCCACACCGATTCCTCTACTTCCCTTCGGAGAACCACTGGGTGCTCGCGCCGCAGCATGCCAAGATCTGGTACCAGGTCGTGACCGGTTTCCTGGCTCGTCACGTGCTGGGTGAGGACGTCGAACTCCCGGAGGCGCTCGGGTAGCGTCGCCGGTATGAGCGCAGCCCAGCGTGACTTCGACATCGTCCTGTACGGCGCGACCGGCTTCGTAGGGAAGCTGACCGCTGAGTATCTCGCAACCGCAGGCGGCGACATCCGAATCGCGCTGGCCGGCCGGTCTCAGGACAAGCTGCTCGCCGTCCGGGACACACTGGGGGAGAAGGCCCAGTCGTGGCCATTGATCACGGCGGACGCCTCGCAGCCGTCGACGCTGAATGCGCTGGCGGCGCGGACCCAGGTGGTGGTGACCACCGTCGGTCCCTACATCAAGTACGGGCTGCCGCTCGTCGCCGCGTGCGCAGCGGCCGGGACGGATTACGCGGATCTGACCGGTGAGCCGATGTTCGTCCGCGAGTGCATCGACCAATATCACAAGCAGGCCATCGATACCGGCGCGCGCATCGTGCATTCGTGCGGATTCGATTCCATCCCTTCGGATCTCACCGTGTTCGCGCTGTATCGGCGCGCGCAGCAGGACCAGGAGGGCGAGCTCACCGACACCAACATGGTGGTGCGGGCGCTCGCCGGCGGCGTGTCGGGTGGGACGGTTGCCTCGCTGATTGAATTCATGCGGACGTCGTCCTCTGATCCGGAGGCCAGGCGGCTGGTGAACGATCCGTATACGCTCACGCCCGACCGTGCGGCGGAGCCTGAATTGGGCGCTCAGCCGGACATCCGGTGGCGTCGTGGCCGCGAGATCGCGCCCGAGTTGGATGGCTACTGGATTGGTGCGTTCGTCATGGCCGCGCCGAACTCACGAATTGTCAGGCGCACCAACGCCTTACTCGACTACCCGTACGGACGGCGGTTTGAATACGCCGAGCAGATGAGTCTCGGCAAATCGATTGCCGCGCCGGTCGCGGCGGCGATGGCCACCGGCGGTAACGCCGCGATCTTGGCGCTCGGGAGCCGCTATTTCAACCGGATACCGCGCAAACTCGTCGAGCGGATCGCCCCCAAGCCGGGCACCGGCCCGGGCGAACGCGCTCGCGAGCAAGGGCACTACACCGTCGAGACGTACACCAAGACAACCACCGGCGCGCGTTACCGGGCTTGCATGTCGCAAAAGGGCGACTTCGGATATAAGGCCACCTCGGTTTTGCTGGGCCAGAGCGGATTGGCGCTCGCGCTGGACCGCGACCGGCTGTCGGACCTGCGCGGTGTGCTGACGCCGGCCGCTGCGATGGGCGACGCGCTGATGGCGCGATTCCCAGTCGCCGGAGTGAAATTGGAGACGGAGAAACTCGGCTGAACTAGTGTCATCACCGCGGTTGCGCAAACTCCAGCAACGAAGGTGGACATGTCATGGCTGATCTCGACGAACTCTTCAATCAGATTCCCACGCAAGAGATTGCCAACAAGTTGGGCGTCGACGAAGGCGAAGTGAACAGCGCCATCAAGACGCTCGTGCCGGTGCTCGTCGGCGGCATTCAGCAGAACGTCCAGGCTGACCACATCGACTCGAGCGCGCTCGAGTCCGCCGTCGCTCAGCAAGGCGCCAGCGGCCTGCTCGACGGCGGCGTCAGAGTCGACCAGGTCGACGAGGCGGAGGGCCAGAAGCAGATCGCCAAGATCTTCGGCGGCAATGACACCAGCCAAGTCGCCTCGGCGCTCGCCGGTGGCGGTGCGGGCAATAGCGACCTGCTCAAGAAACTGCTGCCGATCCTGGCGCCGATCGTGCTCGCATACATCGGCAAACAGTTGACAAAGAGGTCCGCACCGGCCGAGCCGCAAGCGCAGTCCACGGGTGGCGGCGGCCTCGGCGACGTGCTGGGCAGCATCCTCGGCGGCAGTAGTGGTAGTGGCGGCGGAAATAATCCGCTCGGCAGCATCTTGGGCAGCGTGCTCGGCGGCAACCAGGGCGGCGCGCTGGGCGACATCCTCGGCGGCCTGCTGGGCGGCAAGAAGTAAGTCACCTTTCCGCGCGAGAAGACACAAAGGGCTCCATTTCAGCAGCGTGTTGGGCCCTTTTACGTCTGCTCGTGCTGCCTTCCTAGAATTGCCGGGTGACCGCCAGCGCTCGTCCTAATCCCGCCGTTCCGGCGAATGCCCTGCCCAAGTCGTGGGATCCGGGCGCGGTGGAGTCGCAGGTATACGAGGGCTGGGTCAACGCCGGCTACTTCAAGGCCGACGCATCCAGCAATAAGCCCCCGTACTCGATCGTGCTGCCGCCGCCGAATGTGACCGGCAACCTGCACATGGGCCATGCGCTGGACCACACGCTGATGGACGCGCTGACCCGGCGCAAACGCATGCAGGGCTACGAAGTGTTGTGGCTGCCTGGCATGGACCACGCCGGCATCGCCACCCAGTCCGTGGTGGAGAAGCAACTCGCCGTCGACGGCAAGACCAAAGAGGATTTCGGCCGCGAGCTGTTCATCGACAAGGTGTGGGACTGGAAGCGGGAATCCGGCGGCACGATCGGCTGGCAGATGCGCGCCCTTGGCGACGGAGTGGACTGGAGCCGTGACCGATTCACCATGGACGACGGCCTGTCCCGCGCGGTGCGGACCATCTTCAAGCGGCTCTTCGACGCCGGGCTGATCTACCAGGCCGAGCGCCTGGTGAACTGGTCGCCGGTGCTGGAAACCGCGATCTCCGACCTCGAGGTCAAGTACGAGGATGTCGAGGGCGAGCTGGTGTCGTTCCGGTACGGATCACTGGACGACAGCGAACCGCACATCGTGGTCGCCACCACCCGGGTCGAGACGATGCTGGGCGACACCGCGATCGCGGTGCATCCCGACGACGAACGCTACCGGCACCTGGTTGGCCACACACTGCCCCACCCGTTTATCGACCGGCAGCTCATCATCGTCGCCGACGACCACGTCGACCCCGAATTCGGAACGGGTGCAGTCAAAGTCACGCCTGCCCATGACCCGAACGACTTCGAGATCGGGTTACGCCATCAGCTACCGATGCCGTCGATCATGGACACCAAGGGCCGGATCATCGACACTGGAACGGAATTCGACGGCCTCGACCGCTTCGAAGCGCGAGTCAAGGTGCGCGAAGCGCTGGCCGAGCAGGGCCGCGTCGTCGCGGAGAAGCGACCGTACCTGCACAGCGTCGGGCATTCCGAGCGCAGTGGCGAGCCGATCGAGCCACGGCTGTCGCTGCAATGGTGGGTCAAGGTCGAGTCGCTGGCCAAGGCCGCAGGCGATGCGGTGCGCAACGGCGACACCGCGATTCACCCGCCCAGCCTGGAGCCCCGCTGGTTCGCCTGGGTCGACAACATGCACGACTGGTGCATCTCGCGCCAGCTGTGGTGGGGTCATCGCATCCCGATCTGGCACGGCGCAGGCGGCGAAACCGTCTGCGTCGGTCCCGACGAGACCCCGCCCGAGGGCTGGGAGCAGGACTCCGACGTGCTCGACACCTGGTTCTCCTCGGCGCTGTGGCCGTTCTCCACGCTGGGCTGGCCCGACCACACCGGTGACCTGGCGAAGTTCTATCCCACCACCGTCTTGGTGACCGGATACGACATCCTGTTCTTCTGGGTCGCGCGGATGATGATGTTCGGCACGTTCGTCGGCGACGACCCGGCTATCACGCTCGACGGCAAGCGCGGCCCCCAGGTGCCGTTCGAGAATGTGTTCCTGCACGGGCTGATTCGCGACGAGTTCGGCCGGAAGATGAGCAAGTCGCGCGGCAACGGCATCGACCCGCTGGACTGGGTCGAGCAGTTCGGCGCCGACGCACTGCGCTTCACCCTCGCCCGCGGCGCCAGCCCTGGCGGAGACCTGTCCATCGGCGAGGACCACGCCCGAGCGTCGCGCAACTTCGCCACCAAGCTGTTCAACGCCACCCGGTTCGCACTCATCAATGGCGCCAGCCCGGCCCCATTGCCCGAGACAAGCAAGCTGACCGACGCCGACCGGTGGATCCTGGGCCGGCTGGAAGAGGTTCGCGCCGAGGTGGATTCGGGGTTCGACAGCTATGAGTTCAGCCGGGCATGTGAGTCGCTCTATCACTTCGCCTGGGACGAGTTCTGCGACTGGTACGTCGAGCTCGCCAAAGTCCAACTTGCCGAGGGGATAACACACACGACCGCGGTGCTGGCCGCCGTGCTGGACACACTGCTCAAGCTGCTGCATCCGGTGATGCCGTTCGTCACCGAGGTGTTGTGGAAGACGTTGACAGGCGGAGAGTCGATCGTCATCGCCGAGTGGCCGCAGCCGTCGGGCTTCACAGTGGATCCCCTTGCCGCGCAACGTGTTGTGGACATGCAGAAGCTCATCACCGAGGTCCGCCGATTCCGCAGCGACCAGGGCCTCAATGACCGGCAGCGGGTGCCGGCCCGGCTGTCGGACATCGAGAATGCCGATCTCGACGCGCAGATCCCCGCCGTGCGGTCACTGGCGTGGCTCACCGAGGGCGACGAGTCGTTCAGCCCGTCGGCCGCCGTCGAGGTGCGGCTGACGCGGGGCACGGTCGTCGTCGAGGTCGACACGTCGGGCACCGTCGACGTCGCCGCCGAGCGGCGCCGCCTCGAAAAAGATCTGGCCGCGGCGGAAAAGGAATTGGCGGGTACCGCAGGAAAGCTCGGCAACGACGCCTTCCTGGCCAAGGCGCCCACAGATGTCGTCGAGAAGATCCGCGCCCGCCAGCAGTTGGCCCGCGAAGAGGTCGACCGCATCACTGCGAGGCTGGCCGGGCTCGGGCGATGAGCGCTTGCGCGAAGAGTGAAATGATATGACGGACCCGGAGCCGTTCGACCGGCCACTTCCGGAAGACGTCCCGACGCCGGACGAAATCGCCTCACTGCTACAGGTCGAGCACCTGCTCGATCAGCGGTGGCCGGAAACGAAACTGGAGCCGAGCACGGCCCGCATCTCGGCGCTGATGGAGCTGCTCGGCTCGCCGCAACGGGGCTATCCGTCGATCCACATCGCCGGCACCAACGGCAAGACGTCGGTGGCGCGCATGGTCGACGCACTGCTCACCGCGTTCAGCCGCCGCACCGGCCGCACCACCAGCCCGCACCTGCAGTCCGCCGTCGAGCGCATATCGATCGACGGCAGGCCGATCAGCCCGGCGCAGTATGTGGAGACCTACCGCGAGGTCGAGCCGTTCGTGCAGCTTGTCGACCAGCAGTCGGAAGCCACGGGCGGCCCGGCAATGAGCAAGTTCGAAGTGGTCACGGCGATGGCGTTCGCCGCGTTCGCCGACGCCCCTGTCGACGTGGCCGTCGTCGAAGTCGGCCTCGGTGGGCGCTGGGACGCCACCAACATCGTCAACGCGCCTGTCGCGGTGATCACGCCGATCGGCGTGGATCACACGAACTATCTCGGCAACACCATCGCGGAGATCGCGGGCGAGAAGGCAGGCATCATCACCAAGCAAGACGACGACCTGGTGCCGACCGACACCGTCGCGATCATCGGCCGTCAGGTGCCCGAGGCAATGGAAGTCCTTCTGGCGCAGACAGTTCGCGCTGACGCCGCGGTGGCACGCGAGGATTCCGAGTTCGCGGTGCTGGCGCGGCAGGTCGCCGTCGGTGGTCAGCTGCTGGAATTGCAGGGCCTCGGCGGCACGTACTCCGAGATCTTCCTGCCGCTGCACGGCGAGCATCAGGCACACAACGCGGTGGTCGCGCTCGCCGCGGTCGAAGCGTTCTTCGGCGCAGGCGCGGACCGACAGCTCGACATCGACACGATCCGGGCGGGCTTCGCCGCCGTCACCACCCCCGGCCGGCTGGAACGCATGCGCACAGCGCCGACCGTGTTCATCGACGCGGCCCACAACCCGGCAGGCGCCACCGCACTCGCGCAGGCCCTGCAGGGGGAGTTCGACTTCCGGTTCCTCGTTGGTGTGGTCTCGGTGATGGCCGACAAGGACGTCGACGGCATCCTGGCCGAGCTCGAACCGGTTTTCGACCAAATTGTGGTGACCCACAACGGATCACCGCGCGCGCTCGACGTCGAAGGCCTGACACTGCGCGCCGAGGAACGGTTCGGTCCGGAGCGGGTGATCGCAGCCGCGACGCTGCCCGACGCCATCGAGACCGCCACGGCCCTGGTTGAGGAGTCCGACAAGGAGGGCGAAAGGTTCGGCGGCGCAGGTGTGGTGATCACCGGCTCGGTCGTCACCGCAGGAGCGGCGCGGACGCTGTTCGGAAGGGACCCCGAATGACCGAACAGCCGCAGCGGGAAACGCCCCCGGGCCCCGACCCGTGGAAGAGCTTCCGCGGGGTGATGGCAGGCACGCTGCTCCTCGAAGCCATCGTGGTGCTGCTGGCGCTGCCGGTCGTCGCCGCCGCCGATCACGGGTTGACGCCGCTGTCGGCGGGTTACCTGATCGGATTCGCGATAGTGCTGGTGCTGCTGGGGGGCGTCCAGGGCCGGCCGTGGGCGATCTGGGTGAATCTCGGGATCCAAGTGGTGTTGATCGCGGGTTGGCTGGTGCACGGCGCGGTCGGTTTCATCGGCGTGATCTTCGCGGCGGTGTGGGCGCTGATCGCCTATCTGCGCGCCGAAGTGCTGCGCCGGCAGAAGCGCGGGCTCCTGCCGGGGCAGCAGCGGCCACCCGACTAGGCGGCCCTGCTTGTTGTGTTGCCATCGATTTGCCTTTCTGATGTGATCGCCTGCCTCGGGCGTCTCGCCCGGTCACCAACGATTCGTTGTCGCTGCGCTCGTGGATGGGTGGCGTCCCAGTAGGCTGTCGGCCGTGACTGAGCGGACCCTCGTATTGATCAAGCCCGATGGCGTCGAGCGGCGCCTTGTCGGGGAAATCCTCAGCCGGATCGAAGAGAAGGGCTTGAGCATCGCCGCTCTCGAACTCAAGGACGTCGCCGACGACCTTGCCCGCAGGCACTATGCCGAACACGAGGGCAAGCCGTTCTTCCCGTCGCTGCTGGAATTCATCACCTCTGGGCCGGTCGTGGCGGCCATCGTGGAGGGCCCGCGGGCGGTTGCGGCGTTTCGCCAGATTGCCGGCGCCACCGATCCGGTCGAGAAGGCCGCGCCCGGCACAATCCGCGGTGACCTGGCCCTTGTCACGCAGGACAACCTCGTGCACGGGTCTGATTCGCCCGAGTCGGCGGCCCGCGAAATCGACCTCTGGTTTCCTGGCCGATAGCCGGCTTGTCCAGCCTGGTCGGTCTGGGACGCGTGATGTGGGATACTGGCCTCGGGTAGCCGTCCTGTTACGCGGGCCGGATGCCCGAATGAAGACTTAGACGAGCGCGACCATCGCCACCGCGGTGCGGCGCCGACCGTCCAGCCATCATTCAGACCGGCACCGAGACGGTTCCGAACTGGAACCCCTCGGGGCGAGACCATAAACAAGCTCGGGAGAAGTAGCCGGGCACATAGCGAAAGCCCTCGCGTGGCCGCGTCAGACATGACGCGCCCGGGGGCTTGAGGAGAATACGTGGCCGACGATGCCCCTACCCAAGACCTATCAGAAGAGACTCAGCCCGGTGAGGTCCAGCCGGAGAAGCTGAGGGTCCACTCGCTGGCGCGTGTGCTGGGTACTACCAGCAAGCGTGTCCTCGATGCGTTGACCGAACTCGACGGCAAGCCCCGCGGCCCGCAGTCCACGCTCGAAGAGGATGAGGCCGAGCGCGTGCGGGAAGCGCTGGCCAACAGCCCTGCAGAGGACCCCCGCGGCGACGAACCGGCTGCCGCCGACGCCGACACCGCCGTCGACACCGACGGCGAGGATGCCGAGCCGGAGTCGCGGCTGATCCTCGAGACCGCCCCCGAACCCGAACGGGCCGACTACTTGCCGCTGTTCGTGGCGCCGCAGCCAGTTCGGTTCGACGACCACACCGACGCCGATGACGAGGACGACGACAGCGACGACGGCGAACCCGACTCCGACGAGGACCAGGGCGATCGGCCGGCAGCCCGACGCCGTCGCCGCGGACGTCGCGGTCGTGGCCGGGGTCGCGGCGAGCAGGGCGGCGACGATTCAGACACCGACGGCGAATCGGCCGACGAAGGCCAGGACCGGGACTCCGGCGATGAGTCCGAGGAGGACGGCGACGAAGACAGCGGCGGCAGCGATGCCGGCACCCGTCGCCGTCGTCGGCGTCGGCGTCGCAAGTCCGGCTCCGGGGACGACAACGAAAACGGCACCGCCCCGGATGATCCGCCCAACACCGTCGTGCACGAGCGAGCGCCGCGGAGCCAAAAAGAGGAAAGGGATCAAGCCAACGGCGAGATCCAGGGCATCAGCGGATCCACCCGGCTCGAAGCCAAGAGGCAGCGCCGACGGGACGGCCGGGACGCGGGCCGTCGCCGTCCGCCCATCCTGAGCGAGGCCGAATTCCTGGCCCGGCGCGAGGCCGTCGAGCGGACGATGGTGGTACGCGACAAGGTCCGCACCGAGCCGCCGCATGAGGGTGCCCGCTACACCCAGATTGCCGTGCTAGAAGACGGGGTGGTCGTCGAACACTTCGTCACCTCGGCCGCCTCGGCATCGTTGGTCGGCAACATCTACGTGGGCATCGTGCAGAACGTGCTGCCGTCGATGGAGGCGGCGTTCGTCGACATCGGCCGCGGCCGCAACGGCGTGCTCTACGCCGGCGAGGTGAACTGGGAGGCCGCCGGTCTCGGCGGCGCCCAGCGCAAGATCGAGCAGGCCCTCAAGCCCGGCGATTACGTCGTCGTCCAGGTCAGCAAGGATCCGGTCGGACATAAGGGTGCACGTCTGACCACGCAGGTGTCGCTCGCTGGCCGCTATCTGGTCTACGTGCCAGGCGCGTCGTCCACCGGCATCAGCCGCAAGCTGCCCGACACCGAACGGCAGCGGCTCAAGGAGATCCTGCGCGAGGTGGTGCCGGCCGACGCCGGGGTGATCATCCGCACCGCGTCAGAGGGCGTCAAGGAAGAAGACATCCGCACCGATGTCAACCGGTTGCAGGAGCGCTGGAGCCAGATCGAGGCGAAGGCCGCCCAGACCAAGGAGAAGGCCGCCGGCGCTGCCATCGCACTCTATGAAGAGCCTGACGTGCTCGTAAAGGTCATCCGTGACCTGTTCAACGAGGACTTCACCGGGCTCATCTTGTCCGGCGACGAGGCATGGAACACTATCAACGATTACGTGAATTCCGTTGCCCCCGAGCTTGTTCCGCGGATGACGAAGTACGAGCCCGCCGCACCGGATGCCCCGGACGTGTTCGCGGTGCACCGTATCGACGAACAGCTGACCAAGGCGATGGACCGCAAGGTGTGGCTGCCCTCGGGCGGCACCCTGGTCATCGACCGCACCGAGGCGATGACCGTCGTCGACGTGAACACCGGGAAGTTCACCGGTTCGGGCGGCAACCTGGAGCAGACGGTCACTCGCAACAACCTCGAGGCCGCCGAGGAGATCGTCCGACAGCTGCGGCTGCGCGACATCGGCGGCATCGTCGTGATCGACTTCATCGACATGGTGCTGGAATCCAACCGGGATCTGGTGCTGCGCAGGCTGACCGAGTCACTGGCCCGCGACCGTACCCGCCATCAGGTGTCCGAGGTGACATCGCTTGGATTGGTGCAGCTGACGCGAAAGCGGTTGGGCACTGGGCTGATCGAGGCGTTTTCCACGCCCTGCCCGCACTGCGCCGGGCGCGGTCTTCTGTTGCACGGCGATCCGGTCGACTCCACGGCGACGTCCGGCCGCAAGTCGGAGTCCGGTGGGCGCCGCGGCAAGCGCGGCAAGAAGGGCGGCAAGTCCGAGGACGTCCCGGTCGCCAAGGTCCCCGAGCATCCTGCCGGTGAACATCCGATGTTCAAGGCGATGGCCGCGGCCAACGGCAAGCATGAGGGCGATGAGACCGACGGAGAGGTCGAAGAGGAGAAGACCGCCGGAGATGTCGCCGAGCTGGAGCCCGACACCATCCGCGAGGCGTTTGTCGGGGCCGAGGACGAAGAACTCGAGGACTTCGACGAAGAGGATGAGTCCGCAGAAGACGAGGACGAGTCCGACGAGGACGACCTCGACCTGGACGCCGAAGACGAAGACGATGACGACGACATCGATGACGACATCGAGGTCATCAACGGCGACTCCGACGACTCCGACGATGAAACCGACTCCGAAGACGACAGCGACGATGAGGACTACGACGACTCCGAGGACGAGGACGACGAACCCGGAGCTGACGAGCAACCTGCTGCAGTGAGCGCGCCGGCCGGCCGTCATCGCCGCCGCGCCGCTGCGCGCCCCGCGGGGCCGCCGATCCACGAAGACTGAGCGATGGCGTTCAGCGACGAGGAGATCGCCTACCTGCGGTCGCAGCCGGTCGCGAGGTTGGCCACGGTCAACGCCGACGGCCAGCCCGACGTCGTACCTGTCGCGTTCGAGCTCGACGGGCCGTACATCTGGGTGGGCGGCGTCGGCCCTGATGTCGCCCACACCCGCAAGCTCCGCAATATCGGCGCAGGCCGAACCAAGGCCTCGCTGGTAGTGGACGACCTGGTGTCCATGGAGCCGTTCATCGCCAGAGCGTTGCGGGTGTACGGCGAGGCCGAGCCGGCGATAGAGCGGGTCGGCATGATGGGGCCCGGACTGTACAGCCGCATCACCCCGACGGTGTCGTGGAGCTGGAATCTGGCAGGTGAGCCCGCGGGTGAGCGGTGGTACTAGGCCAATCGGACCGAACACAAGCCGTGACCTGCACTGATTTGACCCTGTAGCAGCGCCTCACGTACCCTGGACCAGTTGTCTTTCGGCTGACGCCGATGACAGCGGGACGTCTCCGACTCCCGCACCCCAGACCCGCGCACGCACCGTCAGGTAGCGCGCGCCCGCAGAGCAGAGGAAACGATGGCAGCCGACAAAGCCACGTACGCAATTGTCAAGACCGGCGGCAAGCAGTACAAGGTCGCCGTCGGAGACGTGGTCAAGGTCGAGAAGCTCGACTCCGAGCCAGGCTCCAACGTCTCGCTGCCCGTTGCCCTGGTCGTCGACGGCGCGAAGGTCACCACCGACGCGAAGGCCCTGGAGAAGGTCGCCGTGACCGGCGAGGTGCTCGAGCACACCAAGGGACCCAAGATCCGCATCCACAAGTTCAAGAACAAGACCGGCTACCACAAGCGGCAGGGTCACCGTCAGCAGCTGACGGTCCTCAAGGTCACCGGCATCAAGTAGGTAGGGAGCGAACACATGGCACACAAGAAGGGCGCTTCCAGCTCACGCAACGGTCGTGACTCCGCCGCCCAGCGGCTGGGCGTCAAGCGCTTCGGCGGCCAGATCGTCAAGGCCGGCGAGATCATCGTCCGCCAGCGCGGCACCCACTTCCACCCCGGCGTGAACGTCGGCCGTGGCGGCGACGACACGCTGTTCGCCACCGCTCCCGGCGCTGTCGAGTTCGGCACCAAGCGCGGCCGCAAGACGGTCAGCATCGTCCGCGCCACTCGACCGGAGGCCTGACTTTCTGCCGCGAATGTGACGCTGCTGCGACTTCTCGGCTGAGATTTAGCAGTAGCTTCACACTCGTCATTGAAAGGAAGTCCGATGCCCCGGTTCGTCGACCGCGTCGTGATCCACGCGCGGGCGGGCAACGGCGGTAACGGCTGCGCCTCGGTCCACCGCGAGAAGTTCAAACCCCTCGGTGGGCCTGACGGCGGCAACGGCGGCTGGGGCGGCAGCATCGTGCTGGTTGTCGACCCGCAGGTGCACACGCTTCTCGATTTTCACTTTCACCCGCACGTCGTCGCCCCGTCGGGCAAGCAGGGCGCGGGCAGTAACCGCGACGGCGCCGCCGGCCCCGACCTGGAGGTCAGGGTTCCCGACGGCACCGTTGTGCTCGACGCGAACGGCCGGTTGCTCGCCGACCTTGTCGGTGCTGGTACCCGTTTCGAAGCAGCCGCAGGCGGACGCGGCGGACTCGGCAATGCCGCACTGGCGTCGCGGGCCCGCAAGGCGCCCGGCTTCGCGCTCCTCGGCGAG
>JAJKIB010000267.1 GCA_021154745.1 Mycobacterium sp. | reverse complement strand
GACCGTAGTAACCGGCAGCGTTAACTGCCTGCGGGTTTCCACCTGACTCACATCCGGCAAGTGCAGACCAGTTCAACCCCGCGGCCCCGGTCGACGGAGCAGTGAACGGCCGCGTCTTCGTACCGAAGAGCACAACCTCGCGCACTGGTTTGCGTAACACCTTGCGGTTGAGCTGCTTTTGTTTGACAACAACGCCGTCGTGGCGAACGACCTTGGTCGTGATCAGCCCGACACCATCACGACCATGCTGCATGACCTTCGTCTGGTCCTCGTAGAGATGTGAGTCCGCCTTCCGCACAACGTGATGACGGATCGTGAAGCGATGATGCACCGTCTTCACACCCACGCGCGTGACCTGAATCTGCATCCCGGTCTTGACCCGATGCGTGGGGTCGATATTGACGATGTCGTTGTCGTCCCGAGGGACTCCGACGTCTTTGAGCACGCCGGCAACGTTCTGGGCCGTTGTAACGACGGTCGTGCGGCGCTGGTCGTGCAGAACGGTTACCTGGTCTGGCATCTGGACGCCTATGCGAGCACCGCTCAGCGGTACCCGCTCTGATCGGGATGCCGACAGATCAGCGTCTGCTGTTCGAACCCCAACCTGCTTCAGCGCACCATCGACAGTTAGCGCCGTCGTCCAAATCTGCGAGGGCTTCCCGTCTACGACAACCTCAACCGGTCGCGCGTGACGAACCGTCACGGTGTTTGTTTCATCGAGAGGAGTGTCGGTCGACGGCTCGACCAGATCTCGATCGCTGACACTCACGTTGCGCTCTGCCAAGAGTCCACCAACGGTGTTCGCGTACGTGTGAACGGCGACAGAGCGTCCGTCCAGCTGCAGTTGTACGTCGTGGTCACTGCGAACGAATCCAGTCAGCACAAAAGCAAGGCCGACGACGAGGCCGGCCTGTAGCGCAATCGTTACGGTTCTTGGCACCCGAACGACGCTAGCGGCGTGCGCAGCCAAGAGCCAATCGCGATCCACAAGCCATCACTTAAGACACCGTGCCAAAGTTCAACGGAGCGTAATGACTGGATTACCACGACCCGAATGCTCGAAGCGTGTTGCCACTCACAGTTTCGGCGAGTTTGTTTTCGTCAACATCTCTGACCTGCGACATCGCCCGTAAAGTCACCGGAATCAAGTACGAAGCATTCGGCTTTCCTCGATGTGGAAAGGGCGCAAGGAACGGCGCGTCGGTTTCCACAAGAAGCAGATCATCTGGGGCTGTGACAAGCGCCACACGCAGTGAATCGTTGGCTTTGAAGGTCACTGGCCCCGCAAACGACATGTACCAAGCATGCTCGGCACACGTAGCTACCAACTCGGCGCCACCGCTGAAGCAGTGGAACACAACGCGTTCTGGCGGCCCTTCTTCCAGCAGCACCCTTACGACATCATCATGCGCATCGCGATCGTGGATCACGAGCGCCAAGTTGCGGCGCTTTGCTAGATCGATGTGCCGACGGAATGACTCTTCCTGTGCGTCGCGTCCAGCTGGCGGAGTTCGGTAGTAGTCCAACCCCGTCTCACCGACGGCGCGTACTCGCTCGTGGTTTGTAAGTTCTACAATAGCGGCAAAGCACTCATCAAATGTCCCGAGATCAGCCAGCCGGGGTGCCTCATTCGGATGCAAAGCGACGGCGGCAACAACGCTGTCGTGAGACTGAGCGAGCTTGACGCTGAAACGAGAACTGTCCAGGTCATACCCAACATTCACCACACGGGTGACGCCAACGGCCGCCGCATACTTGAGGGCGTCGTCCACCCCGAGCGCCGGGCCGTGCCGGCTCTCGTCATACGCAATGTCGAGGTGACAGTGGCTGTCGACCACCTGGACAGCTAAGGGTTCTGGCAGTGCCGGCCACGTCCCGCGTCCTGGCACCGACCCAGCGCCAACTGACCCAGCGCCCTCTGATGATCCCATTTGTGGCGGTTCGACATTGGACGACTGGGACACCAGATCATCGTGGCAGATGACCAAATCCGCAGAACGCGTTGACGCACCTACCCGGCCCCTGATGGGTGCAACGACGCGTTCCTTTCAGTGGCTGCAACTATCGCAACATCATGGACGGCAACGGGACGCGTCAGACGCGTACCAGTCGCTCGGCGTCATCGAACAGTGAGCCTTGCGCGATCCGTGCCGAGAGTACGGCGGAGATGAAGGCCGCTCCGAGGAGCATGTACATGACGACGATCTGGTAGCGAATAGCAACCCACGGGTCGACGCCAGCAAGAATCAGCCCGGTCATCGCGCCCGGAAGGGAGATGAGCCCGACCACCTTCGTGGTGTCGACGGTCGGAATGAGAGCTGTACGTACCGCCTTGCGGTAGGGCTCGAGGAACGACTCGCGCGCAGTCAAACCCAGCGACAGCCGCGCCTCTATGGACGCCCTCTGGTCTTCGACGACGTCCGCGGTTCGCTGGAGCGAAATCCCCGCCGTGACCATTGCGGTGCTGACCACCATGCCACCGACGGGAATGACAACGGTTGGTTCGGCGTCGATGACGCCCAGCGCGAGCAGCAGTCCCATCGTCGACGTGACTGCGACACCAATCGCCCACCAGGCGTGATGACGCGCATCTGGAATCGTCGGGGCGCGACGTGCCGCCACGACGCCGGCGATCCCAACCATGATGGCAAGCCAGGCGAACGCAGCAGGCAGGCCGCCGTGGTTGAACACGATGAGAAGCAGTGCGCCAACCACAGCGAGTTGCACGAATGCGCGCAAGGCTGCGATCCCGACTTCGCGACCGAGCCCCAGTCGTTCCCGCCACGAGATGGCTATCGCTACCAATACCAACGACGCCGACGCTGCGACGCCCCACCACGTTGGGATGTTGGCTGTGTTGTCCGCGTTCATGTCAGGCATCCTCCAGGTAGGTCACCGACGCCGGGTCGCCACGTTCGATCAGGCGTCCGGCCTCGAGTACGAGTGCGTCGTCGGTCAACGCGGCGGCCCGGCGCAAGTCATGCGTCACCAGAACGACCGACAGCCCAACGTCGGTAAGGCCGGCAATCACTCGGTCGACTGACTGTGCTGCCTTGGGATCGAGAGCACTCGTTGGTTCGTCCAGCAGCAAGACCTCAGGTGCGACTGCCAGCGCCCGGGCAAGCGCTAGACGCTGCTGCTCACCGCCGGACAGCTCGTCTGGACGCCGGTCCCTTGCAATATGCGACAGCGCAACTTGAGAGAGCAGGCGGTCGACGTCGTCGTCGGTCAACGCAGCCTCGCCAGCCCTGACCTCGCTGTCGATGCGACGCGTAAGTGTGACGGGTCGCTGCGCGACAAGACCAACGCGCCGACGCAGCTCGTGCACGTCAAGTTCACTCAGCGCGGTCCGCCGGAATGTAATGCGTCCAGCCGTCGGTTCCTCAAGGCGGTTGAGGAGTCGCAGCAACGTCGACTTGCCAGAGCCGCTCGGCCCAACGACTGCGGTGACATGGCCTTCGTGGATGTGCGCGGTGATGCCGTCGAGGATCAACCTGTCGCGCGCTGAGAACGAGACGTCCTCAAGCCCGAACAGCTCTGGCGCCGGACCGTCGGTGTGCGGCATCAGCGCGCGACGACCAACCGCCGGGATACTGAGGTGCTCGCCATACCGTCAGGCTAATCGGCGACGACTGCCTCAAGCCGTGCGACTTCCTCGTCGGCGACGACCGGGTCGAGCTTGGTAAACACCGGAACAGGCGGCTCGAGCGGCGTCCCGGCCGTGATCGGGTGAGGTTCCCACGTGGCACCGGCGTCGTACGCCGCCTGGTAGTCGCCCATCAGCACCGGGTACTCAGCACCGTCGGCTTCGGTGACCTCTTGGATCTCGGGCATCGCCGACCACGTGCCTGTCCCCCCAAGCGTCTCGTGAATGCGCTGTGCGGCATGCGGCACGAACGGCGTCATGATCGTGTTGAGATCGCGGACGGCCTGCAGCGCAACATGCAGGACGGTCCCTTGACGTTCCGGGTCTTCCTTGAGCTTCCAGGGCGTCTGGTCGGAGATGTACTTGTTAGCCTCCGCCACCGCACGCATGGCCTCGTTGATCGCCGCCTTCTGACGCGAGCGTTCGAGCAGGTCGCCGACGGTGCCGAACGCCGCACGAGTGTTCGCCGCCAATGCCCGGTCGGCATCGGTCAGCTCGCCAGCTTCGGGGATACGCCCGAAGTTCTTCGCCGCCATCGACACCGATCGGTTCACCAGGTTCCCCCAGCCCGCAACGAGCTCGTCGTTGTTGCGACGGACGAACTCCGACCACGTGAAGTCTGAGTCCTGGTTCTCTGGGCCAGCAACAGCAACGAAGTACCGCAGCGCATCGGCGTCGTACCGTTCGAGGAAGTCACGCACGTAGATGACGACCTGTCGCGATGACGAGAACTTGCGGCCCTCCATCGTGAGGAACTCACTCGACACAAGCTCAGTCGGCAACTCCAAGTGGCCGAGAGATCCCTGCTCGCCACCCTTGTCTCCCTGGCCGTCGTAGCCGAGCAAAATCGAAGGCCAGATCAACGAGTGGAAGACGATGTTGTCCTTGCCCATGAAGTAGTACGAGCGCGTTGCGGGATCCTGCCACCATTTGCGCCACGCATCGTCGTCGCCAGTGCGATGCGCCCACTCGATGGACGCCGACAGGTATCCGATCACCGCGTCGAACCACACGTACAGCCGCTTGTCCTCGCGGCCCTCCCAGCCCTCGAGCGGGATACGCACCCCCCAGTCGAGGTCACGGCTGATCGCCCGAGGTTGGAGCTCGCTGATGAGGTTCTGACTGAACTTCAACACGTTCGGGCGCCAGTCGGTACGCGTCCGCAACCACGCGGCAAGCGCGTCGGTAAACGCAGGCAGGTCCAGGAAGAAGTGCTCAGTCTCGACGAACTTCGGCGTTTCGCCATTGATCTTTGACCGCGGGTTCTTCAGGTCGATCGGGTCGAGCTGGTTGCCACAGTTGTCGCATTGGTCGCCACGCGCGCCGTCGTAGCCACAGATCGGGCAGGTGCCCTCGATGTACCGGTCGGGCAGCGTTCTTCCCGTCGACGGCGAGATGGCCCCCATCGTGAGTTGGCTGAACACGTAGTCGTTCTTGACCAGCTGCTTGAAGATCTCTTGCACCACAGCGGCGTGATTGCGCGTCGTGGTGCGCGTGAACAGGTCGTAGCTCAGGCCGAGCCCCTGCAGATCTTGGGCAATCACCCGGTGGTAGCGGTCGACGAGCTCTCGCGCGCTAAGGCCCTCTTTGTCAGCCTGTACCTGGATCGGCGTGCCGTGCTCGTCGGTGCCGCTGACCATAAGGACGTCGTTGCCGGCCATCCGCATGTACCGGCTGAAAACGTCGGAGGGGACGCCGAAGCCGGACACGTGACCGATGTGGCGGGGGCCGTTGCCATACGGCCATGCCACAGCGGTGAGGATGCGGTCAGACATGAGACGCATCCTAGGTGGACGTCACCGTCGAGACTCCGGCAACGCTGCGGGATCGGTTCCTGTCACCCAGCTGCGCACTCGGCGTCCGAAAGCGTCACGCAGGTGTGCACTCGGCGTCAAAGGTTGCGTCCGCCCTGGTGTGCTGCCTGATAGACACGGCGCCTCGGAACGCCGAGGCTGTTGGCCACGCTGGTGACGGCGTCCTTGCGACTGATGCCGGCCGCTTCGGCCTCACGCACCGCGCGCTGCAGCTCTTCATCTGAGACGTCCGCAGCGGCATCGTCACGCCCGCCAATGACCAGCGTCACCTCGCCGCGCACGCCATCGCGCGCCCACTGTGCAAGCTCGGCAAGACCACCACGCCTGACCTCCTCGTACGTCTTGGTGAGCTCACGGCAGACGACCCCAGGTCGGTGGTCGCCCCAAGCTTCTGCCATGTCGGCTAGCACTTCGGCAAGACGGTGCGGTGCCTCGTAGAAGACCATGGTCCGCGTCTCGGCAGCGAGGTTCCGCAGCCGCTGTCGACGCTGCCCCGACTTGCGCGGCAGAAATCCTTCAAAGCAGAACCGGTCGACAGGTAGTCCTGAAACAACGAGTGCGGCAAGCGCCGCAGACGGACCCGGAGCGGTTGTGACCGCAATCCCAGCTGCAACGCACGCAGTAACCAACCGGTATCCGGGGTCGGAAACCGACGGCGTACCGGCGTCGGTGACAAGCAGCACCGTCTGGCCAGCCTGCATCTGCTCGACCAAGCCTGCCGTGCGAGGACCTTCGTTGTGCTCGTGGTACGACACCACCTTTCCGGTGATCTCGACCTCGAGTCTCGCGGCCAGCCGTCGCAGCCGGCGGGTGTCCTCAGCCGCAACGACATCCGCCGTGGCTAGTAGCTGCCGCAGCCGTGGTGTGGCATCAGCGATGTCGCCGATGGGAGTGCCAGCGACCACCAACACCCCTGCGTCAGCCATGTCCTGATCCTGGCAGGTGCCACACGACACTTACGATTCCCTGGTGACGATGACTCAGGCGGGTGCGCCGCACGAGCGCGCGGCAACCGTCCCTGAGTCAGTTGAGGTCGCCGCCTACCGCGAGCGCGTCAGGCGGCGGCTGGTCCCACCAGGTCCTACAGACCGGCTCGCGGGCTGGATCGGACCGCTACTGGTCACAGTGCTCGGCGGGGTGCTGCGTTTCTGGAACCTAGGCCAGCCACGGGCGTTCGTATTCGACGAGACCTATTACGCAAAGGACGCCTGGGCGCTCCTGCGCTACGGGTACGAGCAGGACTTCATTGAGAACGCAGACCAGAAGATTCTCAAAGGCAACCTCGATGTTTTCGCGAGCACGCCGTCCTATGTCGTCCATCCACCACTCGGCAAGTGGATCATCGCGGTTGGCGAGAAGTTCTTCGGACTCGACCCGTTTGGCTGGCGGTTCGCCGTCGCCGTGCTGGGCACCTTGAGCATCCTGCTGCTTGCCAGACTGGTACGCCGCATGACCGGCTCTACCGTGTTGGGCACCATCGCAGGCGGTCTCCTCGCGATTGACGGCCTCCACATCGTGATGAGCCGCACCGCGCTGTTAGACCTTCCGCTGTCGTTCTTCGTGCTCGCCGCGTTCGCCTGCCTCGTTCTCGACCGCGACCAGGCACGCCGAAGAGCCGCCGAACGACTCCCCGCGTTCGAACAGGGCTCGATCGGGCCATCGCTGGGTTTCCGGCCGTGGCGGATCGCTGCTGGCGTGCTGTTCGGTGCAGCGCTCGGCACCAAGTGGAACGCGCTCTTCTTCATAGCGGCTTTCGGCGTGCTCACGGTGTGGTGGGACGTGTCGGCGCGCAGAGTTGCTGGCGCACGTTCACCGTGGCTCGGCGCACTGCGACGCGACGCCTTCCCTGCATTTCTCTCGATAGTGCCGACTGCGTTGGTGGTGTACCTACTCACCTGGAGCGGCTGGTTGTTCACCAGCGGTGGCTACTACCGCAACTGGGCCGACACCAACCCGTCGGCGCATTTCGGTTGGGTTCCTGGGCCGCTCCGCTCCCTGTGGCACTACCACCAGGAGGCGTTCAAGTTCCATACCGGGCTCGACAGCACGCACCCCTACCAGTCACATCCGTGGAGCTGGTTAGTCCAAGGTCGGCCGGTGTCGTTCTACTACGAGGAGTACGGACGCGGCGAGCTCGGGTGCCAAGTTGAGAAGTGCTCCCGCGAGGTCCTGGCCGTTGGCAACCCGGTGTTGTGGTGGAGCGTCGCCGCCGCGTTGCTGGCGATGGTCTGGCTCCTCGTCAGCCGCCGCGACTGGCGCGCCGGAGCAGTGCTCGCGGCCGTTGCGGCCGGCTGGCTGCCCTGGTTCTGGTACGCCGACCACGACAACCGCACGATGTTCTCGTTCTATGCGGTCTCTTTCCTGCCGTTCTTGGTCATGGCGGTGACGATTTGCCTGGGCTTGATCCTCGGACCAAAGGACGCCTCGCCAACACGTCGAACCGTTGGGGCCACTGCTGTCGGTTGTTATTTGTTGCTTGCGGCGCTCGCGGCTGTCGCGTTGACTCCGCTGTGGTTGGCGGAGGTCATTCCGTACCAGGAGTGGCTTGACCGACTGCTGGGTATCAAGTCGTGGATCTGACCGTCGCCCACGGTGCTCAGCACCGTCCGTCTACGCTCGTCCGGTGACTCGCTTCTTGAAATCGCTCCTTGCTCACCACCGATCGGTGCTCGCGCTGCCCGCCACCGCAGCCCTTCTGTTCCTGGTCATCTTCGCGCCGACCGCATCAGCACACAGCGAGCTCGAGGACAGCAGTCCAGCAGCCGGTGCGGTACTGCATGCGGCACCTGACAAGGTCACGCTCACCTTCAACGAAGCAATACAGGGCGACGGTAGCGGCATCGTCGTGCGTGATTCGCAGGGCAACCGGTACGACAAGCCGGACACGTTTGCCGTTAAAGAGAACGTTGTCAGCATCGACCTCTCACTGGCCGAAACGTCAGGCGACTACACCGTCGAGTACCGAATCGTTTCGGCAGACGGCCACATCGTCACCGACCAGTATGAATACAAACTGCAGCTAGACAAGACGCCGAACCCGCAAGACACCGCACAGACCGAGGCGCCATCTACCCCGGCAGACAGCGGTAGCTCCAGTAGCGCGGTCTGGATCCTCGGCCTAGGTGCCATCGGCATTGTCTTGATTGCGGCGCTGGTTGCTGTGGCAATGAGAGGTAGGCGTGGTCACTCGCACTGACGAGTCGACTCATAGCGGAACCGACCGCGTTCTGGCGCTAGCGCTCGTCGTTGCCGTGGCAATTGCCATCGGCGGGCTCTTGGCGGCGATGCTGGTTGGCGGTGACGCCCCGACGGCAGGGACATCCGGCCTTCCGGAATCCCCCGTCACCGTGCAATGGGGTCTGCTCATCGCCCGCACGATCAGCGACCTCCTTGCAGTAATGACCGCCGGCCTGCTTCTTGCCGCAGCG
>JAJKIB010000266.1 GCA_021154745.1 Mycobacterium sp. | reverse complement strand
CGCTTTCGCACCGGCAAGGACGAGGCGTGGCTGCTGGTGAAGAAGGCAGATGAGAACGCCGACGCGCGCCGCCGACCGGTGCGAAGCCAACCGGAGTCGGTGCTCTCCGGCCGCACACTCGACGAGTTGTCGTGATCGACGGTCTGCGCGACGAACCCGTGCCCGACTGGCGCTCCCCTACGCTGGCCACCCTCACCGACAAGCGTTTCTCTGACCCCGAGTGGATCTTCGAACGCAAGCTCGACGGCGTGCGGTGCCTGGCATTCCGCGACGGCGACCGGGTGCGCCTGTTGTCACGCAATCGTCAGTCGATGAACGGAACGTTTCCCGAGGTGACCGACGCTCTTGCCGCGCAGAACTGCCGCCGCTTTGTGGTGGACGGTGAAATCGTGGCGTTCGAGGGACGCCGCACCAGCTTCGCCCGGCTGCAGGGCCGTCTCGGCATCAACGATCCCGGCCAGGCCCGGGCATCCGGCATTCCCGTCTTCTTCTACCTGTTCGATCTGCTGCACCTCGACGGCAAGGCCACAAGAGACCTCCCGCTCGCCGCACGTAAACGGTTGTTGCGCAGTGCCTTTCAGTACACCAATCGCGTACGGTTCACCGCCCACCGCGTCAAGAATGGCGAGGCCGCATTCCAGGCCGCCTGCGAGCGCGGCGACGAGGGGGTGATCGCCAAGCATGCCGATGCCCCCTACGAAGGGCGCAGATCAACGAATTGGCTGAAGTTCAAATGCGCCCGCGACCAGGAATTCGTGGTCGGCGGCTACACCGCCCCGAAGGGCAGCCGCGTGGGACTGGGCGCACTGCTGCTCGGCTACTACGACGGCGACGACCTGGTCTATGCCGGCAAGGTCGGCACCGGGTTCGACGACGCCACCCTGCGTACTCTGCACGAGCGACTATCACGCGGCGAACAGCCACATCCGCCCTTCACCACGGGCCTGGTTCGCGAACCGGGCGCCCACTGGGTGCGACCGAAGCTGGTCGCGCAGGTCGGCTTCACCGAATGGACGCGCGAGGGAAAACTGCGTCACCCCCGTTACATCGGCCTGCGAACCGACAAGAAACCCGACGAGGTGGTGAGGGAGACACGCTGATGTCCCGCATCGAGGTCCAGATCACCCACGCCGACCGGCTGGTGTTTCCGGCCGACGAAATCACCAAGGGCGACATCGTGGACTACCACGCGGAGATCGCCGACGTGATGGTGCCGCATCTGAAGGGCCGCCCGCTGACCGTGTGGCGGTATCCCCGCGGCATCGATGACCAGGGCTTCGTGCAGCAGGACTTTTCGGACTCGCTGCCGGAGTGGATGGGCCGCGTCGAGGTCGCCAAGGAAGGGGGCACGGTCGTGCACCCGACGGCGGACCGACCCGAGGCGTTGCGGTGGCTGGCCAACCAGAACTGCCTGACGCTGCACGCGTGGCTGTCTCGACGGGACGCGCTCGACGTACCGGACCGGGTGGTGTTCGATCTCGATCCGTCGGGCGGCGACTTCGCGGTGGTGCGAGCCACGGCACGCGCGGTCGCTGACGTGCTCGATGAACTCGGACTGGTCTCGTACGTCCAGACCACCGGCTCGCGAGGCCTGCATGTGGTGACACCGATCAAGGGCGATGCCGAGTTCGACGTCGTCCGGCAGTTCGCGCGCGACGTCGCGGAGGTGGTGGCGGCCGACGACCCGGCCCATCGCACCATCGAGATGCGCAAGGCCAACCGCGGAGACCGGGTGTACCTCGACGTCATGCGCAACGCCTATGCCCAGACCGCGGTGGCGCCGTACGCGGTGCGGGCCCGCCGCGGAGCGCCGGTCGCAACGCCGCTGGAGTGGGACGAACTCGACCACCGGGGTCTGCGAGCCGACCGGTTCACGATCCACGACATCCCCAAGCGGGTAACCGAAAACGGCGACCCGTGGGCCGATCTACGGCGCCGCGCCCGCTCGCTGACCCGACCCGCCCAGCGGCTGGCGAAGATCCGTGCCTGAGCTGCCCGACGTCGAGGGCTACCGCAGAAACCTCGCCCGCGCGCTGCCCGGCCGCCAGGTCTGCCAGGTCGACGTGCGCGACGCAGGCGTGCTGCGCAACACCACGCCCCGAACGCTGCGCCACCAACTCGCAGGCCACCGGTTCGGCGACCCTCGACGACACGGCAAGTGGCTGATCCTGCCGACCGACGGGCCCACGCTTCTCGTGCACAGCGGCATGACGGGCCGCCCCTACTACGCCGACGATGATCAGCCCGAGCAAGGCCTGGAGCGCCTCGTGATCGCGCTGGATCGGGGTCAACTGCGCTACGTCGACCTGCGCAAGCTGCGTGGGGTGTGGCTTGCGGGTGACGACGACGAGGTCGCCGGAGTGATGGGCGAGCAGGGCCCCGACGCGCTCGGCCTCAATCTGCGCTCGTTCACCAAGGCACTCGAAGGCCGCCGCGGCACATTGAAGCCGACGTTGATGGATCAATCCGTGATCGCCGGCCTCGGCAATCTGTTGGTCGACGAGATCTGCTGGAGGGCAAGGCTCAACCCGTCCCGTCCGGTGGGCAGGCTCGACGAGACCGATGTGCGGCGGCTGCACGCTTCGATGAAGCGGGTGTTGCGGACCGCGGTGCCGCACGGTTGCGTGCCGTCTTTGCCGCGGTGGCTGACGCGGGTGCGCGACGACCCGGACCCGGCCTGCCCCCGGTGCGGCACGCGGCTGATGCGCGGCCGCATCGGCGGCCGGACGTCGCTGTGGTGCCCTCAGTGTCAACCGGCGTGATCGTAACGGCTCAGCGCATCGCGTCGATGATCTTGTAATGGCAAGAGACGCGGGTTTGCGCAGGCAGCGCTACGGCATGCGTCCGGCCCTGCCGGGGACGGTAAGGTCGGCTGTCATGATCTCCACCAAGCGCGGATGGCTGGCTATCGCAGCCGTCGCGGTGGTCGGGGCCGGCGCACAGGCATTTCCGGCGGCTGCGCTGGCCGACCCAGATACCGGCCCCCGTACCGAGATACAGCCGGCTCCCGGGGACGAGGTCCTGCACAACGTCATCTACCGGGCGCGCGCGGACGGGACATCGCGGGGAGCGGTGGTGGCGTACAAGATTGACGACACCAACGTCAACAGCGAACAGCCGACGCTGCTGCCCGGAAGCACATTCGAGATCAACACAGTCTTGGCCGACCCCAAGCAGGCGGGCATGGAACTGTCGATCCAGTGGCCGTATGGATCGAACCTGCACTGCGAGATCCTGGTCGATGACCAGATCGTCGCGCAGGCCGATCAGTTCATCGCGCCGAGACTGCTCAGGCCCAAAGACGACCCGCTCTACGGTGTGCTGCAATGTGGTGCACCCCTGGACACACCTGTCGGTGTTCAGGCCCCGCCCCCTGCCGAGGTGCCCCCGCCGGCGGCTGCCTGACGCCTGGCGCCTACGGCCGCCAGTCGGTGCTCTTGGCCCATTCCCAGGCGCGGTCGTACATATCGGTGAACCACGGCTCCTTGGCGTCGGCGTAATCATGCGCAGACAGCGCACGATGCTTGTCGACCATATAGTCCTGCTGCACGCCGGGGTTGGCGGTCAACCAGTCCCTGAACAACAGTGCAAACCGCTGACCCGGCCACCCGTCGACCCTGACATGGATGTTCGCAGGCCTCCCGAGATCGGCGGCACAGTGAATCCGCTTGCGCCACAATGCCGGATCGTCGGCGTGGGGCGTATCGCTGGTGATGTGCTCGATGCGGGGATAGCCGACATTGGCCAGGGCATCGTTGATCTCGTCGGCGACATCCAGCGACGTAACCGTGACTTGGATGTCGATGACATCCTTGGCTTCCATGCCCGGCACCGCAGTCGATCCGATGTGATCGACCCGTAAAGCCTTTGCACCGCAGGCCATTTGGATGCGATTGCCGATTCGCTGCGCGTCGTCGGGCCATGCCGGGTTGTACGCCACGAGCTTGTAGACAGTGGGGGCGCACTGTCGCGTGCGGATGTTGTGTGCCAGCGGCAGCACCCGGTTGCACCAGAGGGCGCGCGCCTTTTCGACGAGCTCGCCCTGTGAGCCCGAATTGTCCAGCAGCACATCGGCTATCGCTCGGCGCTGTTCCTCGGGCGCTTGCGCCTTGATGCGCGCGCGGGCGTCGGCCTCCTCCATTCCCCGCTTGATCAACCGCTCGACACGCGTCTGCTCATCGGCGGTAACCACGACAACAAGGGGGAACAACGGCGCCATCCCGGTTTCCACGAGAAGCGGGATGTCCTCCACCACCACAGCATCGTCATGCACGCTGTCGAGGATCTCCTGCCGACGCCGGGCCACCTGCGGGTGCACGATGCCGTTCAGCGTGGCGCGCTTCTCGTCGTCGACGAACGCCTTGGCCGCCAGCGCGGGGCGGTTCAACGCGCCGTCGGGCAGCAGGATGTCGTCGCCGAACGCGTCGACCAGCTGCGCCAGCCCCTCGGTGCCGGGTTCGACGACTTCGCGGGCGATCACGTCACCGTCGACGATGATGCCTCCACATTCTGCGAACGTGGCGGACACCGTCGACTTGCCGGCGCCGATTCCGCCGGTCAGACCGATGCGCAGCATCGCGCGGGCAGCCAGAGATGTGAGCTAGGCGCTACCGGCGAGCTTCTCCCGCAGTGCCGCGAGCTGGGCGTCGCTGGCCAGCGAGCCGCCGGCGGCCGGCTCCTCGGAGCGCGATGCGCCGTTGGACGACGCAGGCTTGCTGGCCTCTTCGGCCTCGGCGGCGGCGAACTTCTCCATCTGTGCGGTGTGCATCTTGTGCCGGCGCTCCGCCTCGGCGTAGCGGGACTCCCACTCCTCACGCTGCTTCTCGAAGCCCTCAAGCCATTCGTTGGTCTCGGAGTCGAAGCCTTCGGGGAAGATGTAGTTGCCCTGCTCGTCGTAGCTGTCGGCCATGCCGTACTTCGACGGGTCGAACTCCTCGGTGTAGTCCTCGTTGGCCTGCTTGAGGCTCAGCGAGATGCGGCGACGCTCCAGGTCGATGTCGATGACCTTGACCATCGCGTCGTCGCCGACCTG
>JAJKIB010000265.1 GCA_021154745.1 Mycobacterium sp. | reverse complement strand
GCGGTGACGGCTCCATGTCTAGCCTCCGCGTCAGACATTGGATTGGCCCGACCGTCACGGCAGCAAGGCGACACGCGCACATCGCGCAGAGAGAGGAACTGATCGATGAACAGCTACACGTGGGACGTCCGCCCGATGCGGGTGGCTACTGCTCCCGGATCGCCAGCGGACAAGGGCTATCGAAGCCGAGCGGCACTGCCGTCGCCGATGGTTGTCGCAGGTAATTTGGGTCCGACGCCGAAGCATGACCTATTGTTCCGGGGTGGAAAAGTGGTCCCCGACCTGACATATGTCAACTTTTATGTCAGCGGGTCATCGTGGGCGCAGGCGGACATCGACTCAATCAACGGATCGCTCGAGGCGGCGATGACCGATGAGCGGTTGAACAACGTCATGGTGCAGTACTTCCCTGGCGGCCGGATCACCAGCTCGTTCTCGGGATCGGTGCTATTGGACGGGCCACGGCCCGACGTCGTGTCACAGGGAGATGTCGAGAACCTCGTGCGCCGGCTCTTCCGCAGCGGCCGGTTGGCGGCGATCGACGCGGCGTCGACGGTTGTGAACTTCCTGCTGCCCAGCGGCACGGTGCTGACCACCGATGAGAGCCCCACTAGCGGTCTGCTGGACGCTCGGCTCATGGCGGAGGAGGACAACGATTCACCCATTCCGCACGAGGAAGAGGACTCGACCGAGGGGCTCGGTGGCTACCACGGGTCCATTCACGTTTCACGAGGACAGGACCGATTCACCTTCTACTACGCCGTCGGCGTTTATTCTGAGCGCCGACCGGATGGCAGTCGAAACGGCATCGTCGCCTTCGACCGGCCGTGGAAGAACATTGTAGCCACGTTCTACCACGAACTTAACGAAGCGCGCACCGACCCTGACGTCGAGGACGCCATCAGAACCAATAACGATGGGGTTCTGGGCTGGACGTCACGACAGGGGGAAGAATGCGGGGACTTCCCCGTATTCGAGGCGCACCCGCTCTCGCTGGTTTTCAAGGAGGTGCCGGTCACGGGGGGACCGGCCACCGTCCCCGTTCAATTTCAGTACTCCAATGCAGTCCACGGCCCAGAGGGCCCGATCCCAACTCCACACGCTCCAGGACTGTGACGCCTGCCGGTCCGCAGACCACGAAGGGGAACGACCATGACAGTGACGCCGACTGGCACGACCAAGCGCAAGATCATTGAACTGATGCGAGTGTCATCCCAAGACTATGACCTTGACTGGCTGAAGGCGTCCCTGCAAGCGGCAGTCGAACTCGAGATGGCAACGATTCCGCCTTATCTCTGCGCGATGTGGTCCATCAAGGATCTGGCGGACCCGGTGCGGGGGATGATTCAGGAGATCGTCCTCGAGGAGATGAGCCACCTGGGGACGGCGTGCAACATGCTGACCGCTGTCGGAGGCACCCCGGTACTCAATACTCCCGACGTCGTCCCTACCTACCCAGGCCCACTCCCCGGAGGCGTCCATCCTGGCCTAGTCGTTCTACTCAGTGGACTCACCAAGGACGTCGTCAAGTCGGTCTTCATGGAGATCGAGCTGCCAGAGAGCGGACCGCTCGCATTCGCCGAGGGGATGGCCTTTCCCACGATCGGAGCCTTCTACGACTCGATTCTGCAAGCCTTTCAGCAAATTCCTCCCGGGACGGTGACCGGTCAACGCCAGCTCAACCCGTCCTTCGGTGGTCCGGCGGACCTGATCGAGATCACGAGCGTCGCCGACGCGGAGACCGCGATCACACGGATCAAGCAGCAGGGGGAGGGAACCGCGCAGTCCCCGATCGGAGATCCCCTCGCGCCAGGTGACAACCTGGCACACTACTATCAGTTCGCAGAGATTTGGCACGGTCGCCGACTCGTCGCCAGCAATGGCGCGTTCGAGTTCACCGGCGACCCGATCCCGTTTCCGGACGTCTTTCCGATGGCAATCGTTCCCGCAGAGGGATATCCGGTGGAGTCAGCCGACTTCGACAACCAGTACAAAAGCCTCCTTGACGGTCTTCAGGCCGCATGGACCACAGGAAACGCCGGAGACCTCCTGAACGCCATCGACGTCATGGACTCCATGGGTGATACCGCTGTTTCGCTCATGCAGACGCCGCTACCAGGCGGACAAGGAACCTTCGGGCCCGACTTCAAACTGCCATGACGCCGTCGGCCGAACACTCCCGGTCAGCTGACTACTCCTGATCGCGCAATGGTGATTGGAGGGATTCGAGAGGCACCTGACCTAACTACTGCGAAAACATAGGTTGTCATGCAGGTGCTGGCGATATGCCCTGGCACCGTCTGGGCCCAGTTGGACAATATGGAAAGGTTATCGATCGAGTCATGACGAATACGATTCCGACTGAGCCCGCCCTTGAGGAGACGCGTGGTTTCCGATGGGGGCACGTCCCGTCGGTGAAACGCCGGGGTCTAGCAGCGGAGGGCGCGCAACCTGAGCCGGATCTAGGAGCCATCGGGAGCTTCACTGGAACATTCAGAGGCGCCGGTTTCAATACCATTTTTAGGCCACAGGACTTCGCTGTCACACCAACACCGTTGCCCAATCCGGCCCACGGACCCGACGACAATATTCTCGAGTTGAATCTAACCGAAGAGATACTGTCATTCTCACCAGCGCTCGGGTCGATCCCTAATCGCGGCATGGTCCAGGGTGATGTGTTCCTGAACGGTGTCCCGTACCTGCAGGTCATCAATGACGTCAGCGACCCCAACGAACCTGTCGGGATCCATTTCGAGCCGGGTGTCTGGTTGAATGTTCCACCGACAACGGCACCAGCCGAGGGTGTCACCCTCGTACGCATGGCGTCTATTCCGCATGGCACAACCATCGAAGCGCAGGGAACATCGCTCGCGGTCGCCGGGGGCCCGCTGATTGAGCCCGTGGATATCACACCCTTCCCGATCGGCAACCCCGGTGCGCCGTTCAGGTTCCCAAGTCAGGAGGTGAAGGATACGGATACTTTCCGGGTGCCACAGGATCTGACGGCGTTCATCGCTGGCGGCACGATAACGCAGGCCATTCTGGACAATCCCAACCTGATCATAAAGAACCGCGCCGATGCGCAGAACATCACGTCCACGACGGTGATTATTATCAGCACCGAGCCCGACGACCCGCTTTTCGGCGGCGGGACCGACAACATTGCGTTCCTGCTGGGCGACAAGACCGCAACGGCGCCGAACGCCAATGCGATTCGGATGACCGCGACATTTTGGATCGAGACCGTCTCTGAGCAGATCACGCTGCCGGCCTGCGGCCCAGGCCAAACCGTGACGGTCCAGGGCAGCACGAGTGCGGGTAGCCCTATTGCGAGCTTCGCGGTCAGTCCTGCAACTGAGATCGCCGCGGATACCCAGATCAACGTCACGTATACGCAGATCCAGTACACACAAACGGTCTTCCTGAACTTCAACGGACTGACTTGGCCGCACGTCTCCGTGGCGACGCTGGTACCGAATTCCCCCATCCCGATAACACCGTAGATCTCAGCTTAGCGCCTCCGGACTTGGTTCTACGCCAGGAGTGGTGGCAAGCGCCGGGGATCTAGGCGATCCCGCCCCAACACCTGGTCTCTTCTTGGACCGAACCCAGCCGGCAAATGGGTACTCGTGGTCACTGGAGCGACCGAGGACGAAGTCAACGACACCATCGCCCTGCGGCTGGCAGCGCTCGACAGGGAGGCCGTAGTGCCCGACGATCCGACGCAGCGCGGCAGGTGGGATTCCGTCTTTGCCCTACCCGACGTCGCAATCCACACCCATGTGCTGCCCACCGGGAAGGTCCTCTTCTGGGGGCGGCGCAAGGACCCGAAAGGAAGCATGCACCAGCAGGGCTGCGCGCCGTTCGTGTGGAATCCGGGGACAACGCGGCAACGCCCACCCGCGAACCGCAGCGCGCCGATGGTGCGCCGGTCAACCTCCTCTGCTCCGGCCACACGTTTCTCGCCGACGGTCGCGGCTGCTGGTCGCGGGCGGCCACATAACTGACGGCAACGGACTTGACCAGGCGTGCCTCTACGACGCTGCGACAAACACCTGGACGGCACTCCCCGTTCTCCGCAGCGGCCGCTGGTACCCCAGCGCGGTCACCCTTGCCGATGGACGCGTGCTCGTCATCTCCGGCAGCCACCAGGACGGCCCCAACCAGCCCGTCGAACGCGTTCCCGAGCTGTAGGACGGAACCTCGTGGCGACCGACGCGCGACTTCACCGGCCTGCCGCTCTACCCGCGAGTTCATCTCGCCCCCGGCGGGCGCGTCGTGATGTCCGGCTCCAACCCAGAGACCAAGCTGTTGGACATCACCGGGGCGGGAACCTGGTCACCGATCCCGGGCCCGGGGGGAATCCGCGCGAAGGGCGACCGACAGTACGGCCCATCGGTCATGTACGCCCCGGGGAAGGGATTTATCTCGGCGGTGGCAACGACACAGGAACCGATCGTCCTACCGCGGACTGCGAGAAGATTGGCCTCACTCAACCGGCCCCGGCCTGGGCACCGGCGGCGCGCATGGCATTCCTGCGCCGCCAGCACAACGCCACCCTGCTACCCGACGGAACCGTCCTTGTCACCGGAGGCACCGGCGGTCCTGGCTTCAACGACCTGTCGCCCGGGTCACCGGTGCACACCGCGGAGCTCTGGGACCCGGCGACCGACACCTGGACGACGCTGGGCGCGGAGGACGTCGACCGCTGCTACCACTCGACCGCCGTGCTGCTGCCCGACGCGACCGTGCTCAGCGCCGGAGGCGGCGAGTTCGTCGTCGGCACCCAACCCAACTCTCCTGCCGACACCCACCGAGACGGGCAGATCTTCCATCCGCCCTACCTGTTCCGCGGCCCGCGCCCGGGCATCGCCTCTGCCCCCGACGAGATCACCCTGGGCGACGCCTTTGGGGTGACGACAAGCGGTCCGGCGGTCACCTCGGCTATCCTCGTGCGCCTGTCGTCGGCCACCGACGCATTCAACGCTAACCAGCGATTCGTCCGCGTCAACGTCCACGCCGGGGCCGGGGCGGCACTCACCGTCACTGCGCCCGCCAACGCTGGCGACTGTCCTCCGGGGCACTACATGCTCTTCGCGCTCAGCGCCGCGGGAGTGCCGTCCACGGCGCACATCCTGCACGTCAAGGCAACTCTAGGGCCGGTCCCGCCGGTCCCGCCGGTCGCGGAGGTCCGGGCCGACGTCCCGGGGGACGACATCGTGCGCCGCGCCACCCGATCCGACGGCGCGCCCGCCGGAACCGCGGTCACGGTCGGGCTCACCGCACAGTGAGCCATTGCCAGTAACGGCTTGCGGTGCTTGTTGATCATGTAGTGCGGCCGTGCTCGCGGTGGAGCAGGACCAGAGCGGCGGCGGTGATCGCGCCGATCCGCCACGG
>JAJKIB010000264.1 GCA_021154745.1 Mycobacterium sp. | reverse complement strand
GAGTAGCGGAGCCGGTCCGCCGGTATTTCGACACCATCGGGCACGGTGAAGACGAGCGACCGCGCGTCGCCGGTTTCCTCGACGACGTCGGCCACCTTCAGCTCGAGCACGTGGCTACCGAGCGGCTCGTCCGTCACGCTGTGACCCTCTCTTGTTCGCCATTTCTAGAACATGTTACAGAAATGCATGTGCGCAGGTCCAGCCGCCACAGGAACGCGCTGCTCGACACAAATCGTAACGTGTTCTAATCTCTGTCTAGGCTCGCATTCTCGGGAGGCAAATCCAGTGACGTCCATTGAACAGGGTGACGTGCAGTCGGTCCTAGCCGGCATTGACGACCTGTTGCCGCTGATCAGCAAGCGGGCCCAGGCGACGGAGGATCTCCGTCGGCTGCCCGACGAGACGGTGGCCGAACTCGACGAGGTCGGCTTCTTCAAGCTGCTGCAGCCCGAGCAGTGGGGTGGCCTGCAATGCGACCCGACAGTTTTCTACGAAGCGGTCCGCCGCATCGCGACGGCCTGCGGTTCGACCGGCTGGGTCAGCTCCATCATCGGTGTGCACAATTGGCACCTGGCGCTGTTCGACCAGCAGGCTCAGCAAGAGGTGTGGGGCGACGATCCCACCGTGCGGATCTCGTCGTCGTACGCGCCGATGGGTGCGGGCACCGTGGTCGACGGCGGCTATCTGGTCAGCGGATCGTGGAACTGGTCGTCTGGTTGTGACCATGCCACGTGGGCGTTCCTCGGCGGCCCGGTCATCAAGGACGGCAGGCCAGTCGACTTCGGCAGCTTCCTGATTCCGCGCAGTGAGTACCGCATCGACGACGTCTGGCACGTTGTCGGGCTGCGCGGCACGGGCAGCAACACGGTGGTAGTCAAGGACGTGTTTGTGCCGCGGCACCGGTTCCTGTCGTACAAGTCGATGAACGACCGCACTGCGGGTGGCCTGCAGACCAACACCGCACCTGTGTACAAGATGCCTTGGGGCACCGTGCATCCGACGACCATCTCCGCGCCGATCGTCGGCATGGCCTACGGCGCCTACGACGCGCATGTCGAACACCAGGGCAAGCGGGTGCGTGCCGCGTTCGCGGGGGAGAAGGCCAAGGACGACCCGTTCGCGAAGGTGCGCATCGCGGAGGCCGCCAGCGACATCGACGCGGCATGGCGGCAGCTGATCGGCAATGTCGGTGACGAGTACGCACTGCTGAAGGCGGACAAGGAGATTCCGTTTGAGCTGCGGGCCCGCGCCCGCCGCGACCAGGTGCGCGCCACCGGCCGCGCCATCGCATCGATCGACCGGCTCTTCGAGGCGTCCGGCGCCACCGCGCTGAACAACGACGCTCCGGTGCAACGGTTCTGGCGTGACGCACACGCAGGCCGGGTGCACGCGGCCAACGACCCCGAACGTGCCTACCTGATCTTCGGCAACAACGAATTCGGGCTGCCGCCCCAGGACACAATGGTCTGATGACTGTCAGTCAAATCGACACCAGCGAGATCTCCTTCAAGGCAACGTCGCGTTACGCCCAGGTCCGCGAGGACATGCGGCTGCACTACCACGAGGCCGGCGTGGGCAACGACCAGACGATTGTGCTGCTGCACGGCGGCGGACCCGGCGCGTCGAGCTGGTCGAACTTCGGGCGCAACATCGGCGTGCTGGCGCAGCACTTCCACGTGCTGGCCGTCGACCAGCCGGGCTACGGCCATTCCGACAAGCACACCGAACACGAGCAGTACAACCGCTACAGCGCCACCGCGCTGCTGAACCTGTTCGACCACCTGAGCATCGAACGCGCTGCGCTGGTGGGCAATTCGCTCGGCGGCGGTACCGCGGTGCGGTTCGCACTCGACAACCCCGACCGGGCCGGCCGGCTGGTGCTGATGGGCCCGGGCGGACTTTCGGTCAACCTGTTCGCGCCCGACCCCACCGAGGGCGTCAAGCTGCTGGGCAAGTTCTCTTACGAACCGACGCGGGAGAACCTCGAGGCGTTTCTGCGGATCATGGTCTACGACCAGAAGTTGATCACCCCCGAGCTGATCGACGAGCGCTTCGCAATCGCTAGCACGCCGGAGTCGCTGGCCGCCACCCGTGCGATGGGAAAGTCGTTCGCGGGTCCCGACTTCGAACTCGGCATGATGTGGCGCGAGGTGTACAAGCTGCGTCAGCGGGTACTGCTGATCTGGGGTCGCGAGGACCGTGTCAACCCGCTCGACGGAGCACTGGTCGCCCTCAAGCAGATCCCGCGGGTGCAGCTGCATGTGTTCGGGCAGTGCGGGCACTGGGCGCAGTTGGAGAAGTTCGACGAATTCAACAAGCTGACTGTTGATTTTCTGGGAGGCGGATCATGAGCATCCGGTCGCTGGGTTATCTGCGCATCGAGGCAACCGACGTCGCGGCGTGGCGTGAATACGGTCTGAAGGTCCTCGGCATGGTCGAGGGCAAGAGCCAGACTGAGGGGGCGCTGTACCTGCGGATGGACGAGTTCCCGGCCCGACTGGTGATTGTGCCGGGAGACCACGACCGGCTGCTGGAGTCCGGCTGGGAAACCGCCAATGCCGCGGCGCTGCAGGAAATCCGCAACCGGCTCGACCTCGAGGGCACCCCTTACAAGGAGGCCACCCAGGCCGAACTGGCGGACCGTCGCGTCGACGAGCTGATCCGGTTCCAAGATCCGTCGGGCAACACCTTGGAGGTGTTCCACGGCGCGGCTCTTGAGCACCGTCGCGTCGTCAGCCCGTACGGACACAAGTTCGTCACCGAAGAACAGGGCCTCGGACACGTTGTGCTCACCACCCGTGACGACGCCGAGTCGCTGCACTTCTACCGTGACGTGCTGGGCTTCTACCTGCGTGATTCGATGCGATTGCCGCCGCAGCTTGTCGGTCGGCCTGCCGATGGCCCACCGGCTTGGCTTCGATTCTTCGGAGTCAACCCGCGTCACCACAGCCTGGCGTTCATGCCCGGCGAAACCCCAAGCGGCATCGTGCATTTGATGGTCGAGGTGGAGAACGCCGACGACGTTGGGCTGTGCTTGGACCGCGCGCTGCGGCGCAAGGTGCCGATGTCGGCGACGCTGGGCCGGCATGTCAACGACAAGATGTTGTCGTTCTACATGAAGACGCCAGGCGGTTTCGACGTCGAATTCGGCTGCGAGGGACTGACGGTCGACGATCACGACTGGATCGCGCGCGAGAGCACGGCCGTCAGCCTGTGGGGGCACGACTTCAGCGTCGGCTTCAAGGCGCAATGATGAGCGCTTGCGCGAAGAACATCGAATAATGACCAAGCAACCGCTCGACCCGCGCACATTCCGCAGTGTGCTCGGGCAATTCTGCACGGGTATCACCGTGATCACCACCATGCACGACGGTGCGCCCGTCGGCTTCGCGTGCCAGTCGTTCGCGGCACTGTCGCTGCAGCCGCCGTTGGTGTTGTTCTGTCCGACCAAGGTGTCGAGGTCGTGGCAGGCCATCGAGGCCAGCGGGCACTTCTGCGTCAACGTGTTGCATGAGAAGCAGAAGGATGTCTCGGCGCGGTTCGGCTCCAAAGAGCCGGACAAGTTCGCCGAAATTGACTGGAGCCCTTCCAATCTCGGATCGCCGGTCATCGAAGGGACACTGGCGCACATCGACTGCACGGTGCATTCGGTGCATGACGGAGGCGACCATTACGTCGTGTTCGGGGCGGTGCACTCGTTGTCCGATGTGCCGCACAAGAAGCCGCGGCCGCTGCTGTTCTACCGTGGCGACTACACAGGGATCGAGCCGGATAAGACGACGCCCGCGCAGTGGCGAGACGACCTGGAGGCCTTCCTCACCGCCACCACCGAGGACACTTGGCTCTAGATACAGCCCGCCGTACAGGGGTCGACCACCGGCAGCGACTCCGGCGGCGGCGCATTGGGATCGACCGGCTGCTGCTGGGTGAGGTCGATGTCACGGTCCAGGTCGGGTGCGACAGGGACGAACCGGCACGCGAAGCTGATGGCCAGCTCGCACGGATTGTCGCCGGGTTCGGCGCTCGCCGGGTTCGCGAAGAGAACCCCTGTCGCTACCGTCGCCGCCGCGGCGAACACCATCCTCTTCAGCACGGGTGCCAACCCTACGTCGTGCCGCGCGGATAGGTGGCGGCGACCGCGTCCTGGATTTCCGCGACTCGTGCGGGATCGAGGCCCCATGGCTGGTCCACACCGACGCACTTGTCCAGGTCCCATAGCACGCACTGCTCGCCAGGCTTCGCGACCAGCGACCATGCGACGACCGTCCTGCGCAGTTGCTCTGCCACTGGGTCGACGGTCCCAGACATGCGGGCGGGCGCGGCACCCTCAGGATGGTGGTGAAGAAATTCGCCATAGGCCCTTTTGCAGAACGCCGAATATCGCGCTGTGCACAGGATCAGCCCATGCCACGCTTCATCGACTGCACGCGACGGCATGCCGATCACCTGGTTGTCCCACAGCGCGGGCGCGCAACAGCGCAGCCATTGCCGCAAACCTGTCTCGATGAGCTCGCGCGGCTGCCACGGGCACGTCTTGAAAACGGCTGCGGGCAGTTCAAGGTCGGCCACGGCGGTAGACATACGATCCAACCGATCTACGCGACGTTGCCGCATCTCTTCAATGTATGCGGAACGAGCTAACCGGCGTAGCTTTTGTACATGAGCGCCACGGCTGTTGTGTGGGTGGTGATTATTGCAGTCATTGCAGTCGTCACTGTCGTGGTCACTCTGCTGTTGAGCAGTCGGGTCGGCCGTCGCGGGGCCGAGACCCCGGAAGACCAATATCGGCGCGAGTTCTCGGACCTTCACAGCTCGCGGAATCGGCGGGCCAAGCGGGGCGACGGTAAGAAGCGGCGCCGCACGGTCTGGGCGGCTGGAACGGTGGGCGCCGTGGGCACCGACGGGGGTGGCTGCGGTGGGGGCAGCAGCGGTCACGGCGGAGCAAACTGCGGCGGCGGATCCGGCTGCGGTGGCGGATCCGGCTGCGGCGGCGGCGGAGGT
>JAJKIB010000263.1 GCA_021154745.1 Mycobacterium sp. | reverse complement strand
GGGATCGGGCTGTCGTCGCTGCGAAACGGTGTGCCGGTCAACGCAAGCCGCCGCGTGGCGTCGCTGAACGCCTCGCGGATCGCGTCACCCCAACTCTTCGCGTCGCCGCCGTGATGGATCTCGTCGAAGACGACGAGCGTGCGGTGATTCTCGGTGCGCACCCGATGCCGCGTCGGGTGACTGGCCACTTGGGCGTAGGTGACGACGACGCCGTGGTATTCCGAGGAGTTCTGCGCAGATGAGTTGGAGAACTTCGGGTCGAGCGCGATGCCGACGGACGCCGCCGCCAGCGACCACTGAATCTTGAGGTGTTCGGTCGGCACCACGACGGTGATCCGCTCCACGACGCCTTCGGCCAGCAGCTCACCTGCGACGCGCAGGGCAAACGCCGTCTTACCCGCTCCCGGGGTGGCCACGGCCAGAAAATCGCGTGGCTGGGCAGCAAGATACCGCACCAATGCCCGACGCTGCCAGCCTCGCAAAGCCTGGGTGTCGGGCGCTGCATAAGCCCGCACCCAAGACTCCTCACTGATCGGACAGCAGCCTAGCGCAAGGGATTACGGGCGCGCACTTCTCGGCGTGTCGGCTATTCGACGAAAAAGTTGTCGTTGGCGATGAACCATTCGCGACGCTGCTCGTCGGACATGTCGCCGAGCTGGGCTATGCCCTCGAAGTAGTGCTCACGCGGCGCACCGGGAGCAAACAGCATCAAGATCGACGTCGGCTCGTCGGCCTCGTTGCGGAAACCGTGGATGCCGCCGGGTGGAACGTAGAGGAAGTCGTTAGGATGCCCGTCGATCCAGTCGGTTCCGTCGTACAGCTTGACCATTCCCGACAACACGAAGAACGCCTCGGACATCGCGCGGTGAAAGTGCGGGCCCGGGCCGCCGCCCTTCGGGGCGATCTCCACCCGGTAGAGCCCGTAGTCGCCGTCGGTGGCTTGCTGGTTGGCCAGATAGTGGTACTTCACCAGACCGAACGAGTCGTAATCCGGTGGGTCAGTGCCTCGCCGAAGCCAAGCACTGACCTCCGGTTCGTCTTTGGTGTAACGGGCTGGCGGATACGGCGGCACGTTCAGTGACATCGCTTGCCAGCCTGCCACATTCAGCCGACGGGAGACACCACCGAAGTGAGCTCCTCCGACACTGCCCACAGCCGGCGCTGCGCCTCGGTGTCGTGGGACGCCGCGCTGGATGCCACGACCTTCGGGTAGCCGCGTTGCTCACCGAACCCGTCGGGCCCGTAGTACTGCCCGCCGAGCACGCCGGGATCGGTTGCCGCGCGCAAGGTCGGCAGTGCACCCATATCGGCGCTTTGAAAGAGCGGCTCCGCCAGCCGCGTCACAGCGGCAACCAGCGGCGGCAGATTGCGAGTGAGTTCTGTCCTCGATCCGCCGGGGTGTGCGGCGACGGCGATGGTGTTGGTGCCTTGCAGGCGGCGCTGCAGTTCGTAGGTGAAGAGCAGGTTGGCCAGCTTCGCTTGCCCGTAGGCGCCGACCCGGCTGTAGTTGCGCTCCCATTGGAGATCGTCGAAGCGGATGCCGCGGCGGGCGAAGCGATGACCCTGGCTGCTGACCGTCACGATGCGAGAGCCCGGCGCCGCGAGCACACGATCGAGCAGGAGGTTGGTCAACGCGAAGTGGCCCAGATGGTTGGTGCCGAACTGCAATTCGAAGCCGTCCTTCGTGGTCGACTTCGGCGTGAACATCACGCCCGCGTTGTTGATCAGCAGATCGATCGCTTCGTGATCGGAGCGAAGCTGATCGGCGGCCGACCGGACAGAGTCCAGCGATGTCAGGTCGAGCTCCTGCAACGCCACGCTCGCGCCGGGTGTGGACCTGGTGATGAGGTCGGAGGCGGCCTTGCCCTTCTCGAGATTTCGGACCGCGAGCACGACGTGCGCGCCCTTGGCGGCGAGCGCTGCGGCGGTCTCATAACCCAGTCCGGTGTTGGCGCCGGTGATGACGGCCGTGCGTCCGGTCTGGTCGGGAATGTCGGCGGTTGTCCACTTGCTCACGGGAATCTCCTACAATCGGTTAAACGGGGCGGGCGCTCCGCTTGATCACGACTATACGGAACGCACGCCCCGTTTAACTATTCCCGAGGTGAACCGACGATGGCGGAACCGGCCCGGCCCTTGCGCGCCGATGCGGCGCGCAATCGTGCGCGCGTGCTCGAAGTCGCCTATGAGACGTTCGCCGCAGAGGGCCTGGCCGTGCCGATCGACGAGATCGCCCGGCGAGCGGGCGTCGGCGCCGGGACGGTCTACCGGCACTTCCCCACCAAGGAGGATCTGTTCCGGGCAACCATCGAGGACCGCATCACCCGCATCGTCGACGACGGGCGCGCCCTGCTGGCATCGGAGGACCCGGGAGAGGCGCTGTTCACGTTCCTGCGGGCAATGGTGCTGCAGTGGGGCGCGACGGACCAGGGTCTCGTCGACGCGCTCGCGGGGGTCGGAATCGACATCAACGACGCGGTGCCCAATGCCGAAGCGGCCTTTTTGGGGCTGCTGGGCCACCTGCTGCAGGCCGCGCAGAAGGCAGGGACGGCGCGCAAGGACGTCGACGTGCCTGACGTGAAGGCGATCGTGGTCGGGGCCCAGGCGATACAGGCCTATCGGCCCGACACGGCCGAGAGGCTCACGGAAGTCGTCCTCGACGGTTTGCGGTCGGCGATAACCTAACAGATATCCGAAAAGCATCGCCGTAGGCAGGAGGCCACATGCGAGCTCTGCTGTCGCGCGAGGTCGGCGAAGCCATCCGGGACTTCATTGTCGATCGGGGACTGAAGCCCGGCGATGCTCTTCCATCAGAGGCCGAACTGGCGGCACTGCTCGATGTCGGCAAGACATCCGTGCGTGAGGCGTTGCGACGGCTCGAGGCGCACGGCGTAGTCGAGGTTCGGCGGGGCAAAGGCCTATACGTGGGGGCCTTCAGCTTCAGCCCGCTGATCGAGCACCTGCCTTACGGCCTTCAGACTGACAGCGTTCCACTGCGACAGCTCCTGCAGACCAGGCGAGCCCTGGAACAGGGACTTGTCTGCGAAGTGGCCAAGGTCATCACCGAGACCGATCTCGAACGGTTGGACGACCTGGTCGATCAGATGCGTGCGCGCGCGGATCACGGGCACGTGCCCGCCGACGTCGACCAGGCGTTTCATCAGGCGCTTTTCGAGCCACTGGGCAATCCCTTTGTGCTGCAACTGATCGACGTGTTCTGGACCATCTTTCGCCGTGCCTCCGACCACATCGTCCTTGACTTGCGCAGACCCACGGCCGAGGATCACGCGGCGATCGTCGACGCCCTACGTTCGGGCGATCGCACGGCGATGACCGACGCCGTAGCCCGGCACTTCGAGGACCTCCAGCGGAGCCTCGACTCAGACGCTTCTCAGCGGTCTTGATGTGACCTGCGTCATGTTGTAGCGTCGCGCTTGGTCCCTACCACATATCTGATATCTCATAGGTTCGGGAGTTGAACATGACCGCACCGCAGGCTAGCGATGAGCGTTCGCTGACCCCGACGCAGTGGAAGCAGTTTTTCGCCGCGTGGATCGGATACCTGCTCGACGGATTCGATTTCCTGCTGATCACACTGGTGCTCACCGAGGTGGCCGACGAGTTCGGCCTCAGCCTTGTCGAGGCCTCGACACTGGTCAGCGCCGCATTCGTGTCCCGGTGGTTTGGCGGGTTGATCCTCGGCGCGATCGGCGACCGGTTCGGTCGTCGGTCCGCGATGGTGATCAGCATCCTGTGCTTCTCGGTCGGCAGCTTCCTCTGCGGTGTCGCGTGGGGCTACTGGCCGTTGTTCGTGTTCCGGACGATCGTGGGCGTCGGCATGGCCGGTGAATACGCCACCAGCGTCACCTACGCGATGGAGTCATGGCCGAAGCGATTCCGTAACCGCGCCAGCGGCGCGCTGTTGTCCGCGTACCCGATCGGCGTCGTGCTCGCGAGTCAGTTGTATCCGCTTGTCGTCCCGCACTTCGGATGGCGATGGATGTTCTTCATCGGCCTGCTGCCCGCCGCCGTCGCGTGGTGGATGCGACGTTCGCTGCCCGAAGCGCAGGAGTGGGAGGAAAACGTCCGCAGCGAGGCGATCACTGAGAACACCGCCATTGCGCTGTTGTTCAATCCCGAACGGCGACTTGTCAATATCGTCATTTCCACCGTCGCAGTCGTTGCTCTGGTGGTGATCTTCAGTCGCATCGTGACCGGCCAATGGGTGTGGGTGCCGGCGATCGTGGTGGCCGCCTGCTTCTACGCGCTGACCCGGCAGATCGCCGGAAAGCTCACACCGATGTTCGTGATGCTGATGGTGACCGTGCTGACCGCTTTCCTGTATTCCTGGCCTATCCAGTCGCTGTTGCCGACATATCTGAAGACGGAACTGCATTTCGATCCGTCGCAGGTTGCCCGGGTGCTGCTGTGGGCGGGGCTTGGCTATGCCGCGGGATCGGTGGTCTCGGGAATCGTCGCCGACAGGGTGGGCACTCGGCGCACCTACGTCCTTGGTCTGCTGATCTCACTGGTCTTCGTCGTGCCCGTCTTCGCGCTGAGCGGTGCGCACGTCATCTGGCTTTGGGTGCTGCTGTTCGGTTTGCAGTTCACCAGCCAAGGCATTTCCGGGCTGCTGCCGAAGTTCCTGTCCGACCATTACCCCGTTAACCTGCGCGCGAGTGGCCTCGGCTTCTGCTACAACATCGGCGCGCTCGGCGGCGCGATCGCTCCGATCGCCGGCGCTTCGATCGCGTCGTCGATCGGCCTGGGCAATGCCCTGATGGTATTGACGCTGAGCTTCACGGTCCTGGTAGCAATCCTCGTGGGATTCGACATTCCACGCCGGTTCGATCGCCGCGAACGGGCCACCGTCGCAACAGGAGTCGCATGACCATCGCAGGACTGATCCCTCCGCTGACCACACCGCTGACGCGCGACGGCGACATCGACGCCGCGTCGCTCGAACGCCTTTGCGGGTTTCTGCTCGAGGCGGGAGTCGACGGCCTGTTCGTGTGCGGTTCGTCGGGGGAGGTGGCGCTGCTGACCGATGCACAGCGGGCCAGGGTGATCGAAATTGCCGCCGGAGCCGCGGCAGGTGCGGTTCCCGTGCTGGCCGGCGTCATCGACACCGCCACCGCGCGGGTCATCGAACACGCGCGAGAAGCCGTCAAAGCCGGTGCTGATGCCGTGGTGGCGACGCCGCCGTTCTACGTCGCACCGCACCCAAAGGAAGTGGTGCGGCACTTCCAATTGCTGCGCGACGCCGTCGACGTCCCGGTGATCGCCTACGACATCCCCAGCGCCACACACTCGCCACTACCCCTCGCAGCCGTCGAACAACTCGCTCGGGACGGGACCATAGCGGCGCTGAAGGATTCCAGCGGAAACGTCGACGGGTTCCGCAGCGTGCTGTCTGCGACATCAGGGACAGCGCTGCGAGTGCTCACCGGATCAGAGACGGTCACCGACCTGGCGCTGCAGTTGGGCGCGCACGGCGCGGTGCCGGGGCTGGCGAACGTCGATCCCGACGGCTATGTCCGGATCATGAAGGAGACACAGGCCGAACAGTGGACGGCAGCGGCCGCTGAGCAGGAGCGGTTGCGGCGGGTATTCACCATCATCGATGTCGCGGATCGATCGCGGATTGGCTTTACCGCAGGTGCGCTGGGGGCTTTCAAGGCCTCCCAATACCTGCGCGGAGTGATCGAGACACCCCGGTGCGCCGAGCCGTTGCTGCCGCTGACCGACACCGAGATCGACACTATCCGCGCCATCCTGGTTCGCGAGGGCCTCTCGGTGGTGCGCTAGTCGTTCACGCTGGACGAACTAGCGGCGAGCGACCTTGCACTCGCCCTGGTCGAGTGCTAAGAATGCAGTTGGCACTCGCGACCGGTGAGTGCTAGGTCGGGCCAGTGAGGCAAGGGGCCGCACGCGGAGCACACCCACAGCCGTCCGTCGCGGGCACTGCACCCGGCCAAAGACGTGCCATCCCCAATCCGGAGGAACACTTCGCAATGGCTAAGACAATTGCGTATGACGAAGAGGCCCGCCGTGGCCTCGAGCGCGGGCTGAACGCCCTCGCAGACGCAGTAAAGGTGACGTTGGGTCCCAAGGGCCGCAACGTCGTCCTGGAGAAGAAGTGGGGCGCCCCCACGATCACCAACGATGGTGTGTCCATCGCCAAGGAGATCGAGCTGGAGGACCCGTACGAGAAGATCGGCGCTGAGCTGGT
>JAJKIB010000262.1 GCA_021154745.1 Mycobacterium sp. | reverse complement strand
GTCGAGCAGCACAGCGGTATCGCTGCCGAGGCCACGGAAGAGATCCTGCATCTGGTCCGGCGTATAACTGCCGCCTTGGAAGACGTACATCTCGTCCTTGTTCTTGGAATAGGCGATTGCTGTGCGGGCGGCGCTTGGGCCGCCGTCGTTGAGTTGTCCGGTATCGCCCGGTGCCAGCAGGCCGATGCCGCTGACCGCGACGAACCGGGTGCCCTTGTCGAGCAGACGCTGAATCACCGGCGAGGCGGCGTCGTAGTCCTGCGGGCCGCTCGGCGAGACGACGTATGGTGCGCTGCCGATCGGCAGGATCATCGTGCTCAGCGCGCTCCAGCTTTCGCCTCCACCCGACAAGCCCTGCTTTCCGGCGTAGGCGACGGTGCCCGTCACCGCGACGTTGGCGCGGCCCTGTCCGCGGGTGTTGTCGACGTAGGCGCCCAGCGGCGAACTGCATCCCGTTGACTTCCACGACCCGCCCTTCTGTCCGCGGATGTCGAAGAAGTTGGCGTTTATCGCTATGGTCGGCTGGCCGAGCGCTTGCCAAGCCTGCAGCGGGGTGTAGGTCTCCGAGGCCTGCCACAGTCCTTCGCCGGTGCGCGCCCGCGGATCCCGTTCGCAGCGGGCTTGATAGCCGGAGTGCGTATCGACGAGCAGTCGGGGTGCGAGCCGTTGTGAGGCTGACTTGATGATCATCAGGTGTCCGCCACTGCTCATCTCGTAGGCGCCGCCACCTGCGTTGAGCATCGGCGCCGGTGCGCCGCCGCCGAAGTTGTAGACGAGGTAGGAGCCTCGGGTAGTGGCGATCGCGTTGGCCAACAGTTCGCGGCCGTCGGCGGCCCTGGCGGGCGGGGTCGCCATCGTCGCCACCGAAACGCACACGACCAGTGCCGCGGCACACGCCACGAACCGCCGCAAGTTTGCGGGTGGAAATGGCACGGTCGCCCCTTTGCCGAGCTAGCTGAAATAAGACAACAATATTCACAGCAGCCACACTGTCAACTTTGGTAACGGCTGGGCATCGGTTGGGCGTCGGGCGGATCGCGCTCTTAGCTGAGGCGAGTGGAATTCGCCGGAACGGGTAATCCCGCGTTGGTCGGATCTTCAACGTGAGGAGCACAAATGATCGGCACAATCATCGGCGCGATCGTCGTCGGACTGATCGTCGGGGCGCTGGCGCGCCTGATCATGCCGGGCAAGCAGAACATCGGCGTCATCATGACGATCGTGCTCGGCGCCCTCGGATCATTCATCGGAACGTGGGTCACCTATAAGGTCGGCTACACCAACTCCAACGGTGGTTTCGAGTTCATCCCGTTCCTTGTGGGAGTCGTCGTCGCGATCATTCTGATCGGGCTCTACGTCGGCATCACCGGCCGCCGGGGCACAGGTACTCCGGCGCACTAGGGCGGCGCCAACCGGTACACGGCGTCCGCGTAGTCGTCGCTGATGTACACCGCCCCGTCAGGTCCCGTCACGGCGGCGACCGGGCGGCCCCATCGTGTGCCGTCGTCGGCCTGGAAGCCGCCGACCAGAGTCTGCCGATTGCCCAGAGTGCCGCTGCGCCAAGGAAAGAACGCGACCTCGGGCGCGTACGGAGGTCGGCGGTTCCACGACCCGTGTACGCCGACCAGTGCGCCGCTGGCGTAGGGGGCGGGCAGCACGTCATTGGTGAAGCTCATGCCGAGCGGAGCCGCGTGTGCGCCCAGGCTCTGTTCGACGGGCGCCAGTGACGCGCAGTCGAGCTTGCTGCCGTCGGCGTTGGTCTGGACGTCGCTGATGAAGGGCAGGTTAGCCGGTCCGCCATCGGAATTGCAGTAGGGCCAACCCAATTCCCGTCCGGGCGTCAGCCGCGCGACAGCCTCGGGCGGATGGTCGTTGACGTAGTCGGCGGTGACCTCACGAGTCTGCGGGTTGGCGACGTTGTCGCGATTGTTGACCGCCGTCCACACCGAGCCGTCCGGCGCGATCGCCAGACCCGTCCCGTTGCGCACGCCGGTCGCGAACGGCTGCGCGGGCCCACCGCCAGGCGGGATCCGCATGATGCTGGCGCGCGGCGGATTCGCGGTGCGGTCGTCGGCCGTGATGTTGCCCGTCGAGCCGATGGAGAAGTACACCGCGCCGTCCGGTCCGACGGCGACACTCTTCAGCGCGTGTGCGTACGCGCCGTGCAGGTCGGGACTCCTTGCATCCGGCAGGTCGGCGGCCACCGTGCGGCGGTTGGTCGCTGCGCCGTCGGCGTAGTCGTACGCGTCGATCTGATCGCTGTCCGCGATGTAGAGCGTGCTGCCCGAAAACGCAACGCCGTGCGGCTGATCCAGCCCGTCGAGCGAGACTGACAACCGGGGGCCTGCCCCGCTCGGCTCGATGCGAATCACCTGCCCGCTACTGGGCACCGACACCAGCAGGCTTCCGTCCGGAGCCCACGCCGCCAGCCGAGCCTTGGGGACGCGGGCCCACACCGACAGCGTCCAACCGGCCGGCACCAGCGCCTGGCGAGGCTGGTCAAACGGTGGCTGAGCGAGGTCCGGATCGACCTGGACGGTGACGGGTGCCAACCCTGCGGCTGTCGGTGTGGGGGATTGCGTCGATGTTGTCGAGTCTGACGAATTTGTTGAGCAGGCCGCGACCAGTACAACGCCGATCAGTGCGGACTCAATTCGCTTACGCCGCGGCCAAACCCGCATGCATCTCCCAAACCAGAATCTCAGCGGGTTCGGTGGCGGTGACGCGCTGGCCGCCGGATGCGGTGAACCGCACCGCGTCGCCTTCGTGCAGCGGTCCTGCGCCCTCCAGGGTCACCTCACCGCGGGGGACGAACAGATGCAGATAGGGAGCCTGCGGCAATTCGACGGTGTCGCCGGCCTGCAGGCGCGCGCCGTGTAGCGCAGCGTAGCGGTTGCGGATGTTGATGGCGGCGTCGTCGCTGTGCTCGGGCATACCCGACGCGATCGTCACCAGGCCGCCGCGCAACAACTCGTCGTCGATCTCGAGCTGTTGGTAGCCGGGCGTGAGGCCTGACTCGTCGGGGACCACCCACATCTGAACGAAATGCACTGGCTCGCTGTGGGATTGCTCGCCGGTCAGGGTCCAGGAGTCGTTCTTCTCCGAGTGCATGATGCCGCGGCCGGCCGACATGCGCTGTGCCAGGCCGGGGTAGATAACGCCGGAGTGCCCGGTGGAGTCCTGGTGCACCAGCGAGCCACGCAGCACCCACGTCACGATCTCCATGTCGCGGTGCGGATGGGTATCAAATCCAGTGCCGGGCCGAACGATGTCGTCGTTGTTCACGAGAAGCAGGCCGTGGTTTGTGTTGTCGGGGTCGTAGTGGCTGCCGAACGAGAACGAGTGCTTGGAGTCAAGCCAGGAGATCTTCGTCTTCGCGCGGTCGTCGGCACGCCGGATGTCGACAGTGGGTGTGGTCATGTACTCGCCCTCTCGATGTGGCCAGCCTAGGTGGACGGCGTTGACTGCGACAACATAGATGATGTGTCATGTATTCCATGTGGCTGACCGAGGAGGAACAGCAGATCTGGCGGAGATACCTGACAATGACGAGCCGGCTGCAGACCGCGATGAACCGCCAGCTGCAGCAGGACTGCGAACTGTCGCTGTCGGACTACGACGTGTTGGTGGCGTTGTCGGAACGGGGGCCGCAGCGGATCAACGAGATCGGTGAGGTCCTGGGCTGGGAGCAGAGCAGGCTGTCACATCAGCTGCGACGGATGCGCGGCCGCGGTCTGGTGGAACGCCACGGCAGCGGTGACGACCGCCGCGGTGCAACCGTCGAGCTCACCGACGCCGGGCGCGCCGCGCTGGACACCGCCGCGCCGGGACACGTCGAACTCGTGCGCTCTCTCGTGTTCGACGGGCTGAGCGCCGCGCAACTGCGGGCGTTCGGTTCGGCGATCGAGTCGGTGCTGGCGCGGCTCACCAATCAGATTCAGTGAACTTGATGACGCCGCGGATGTTCTTGCCGTCCAGCATGTCCGCGTAGCCGTCGTTGATGTTCTCCAGCGAATAAGTGGTGGTGACCATCTCATCGACCTTCAACTGACCGGACTTGTAAAGGCCGACAAGCTTCGGTGTCTCGACGTGTGAGCTGCCACCGCCGAAGATGTTGCCCTTCAACGTTTTCTGCAACATGGTGAACAGGAAGAGATTCAGCTTGACGTCGACGTCCATCATCGAGCCCATGCCGGTCACCACGCAGGTGCCGGTCTTGGTGGTCAGCGTCAGCGCCTCTTCGACGTAGGAGCCCTTCATGTCGCCGACCGCGATGATGGTCTTGTCGGCCATCACGCCGTAGGTCAGGTCGATGATGGGCGCGATGGCCTCGGCCATCGACGGGTAGGCGTGGGTGGCGCCGAACTTGATGGCCTGGTCGCGCTTCCACTCGTTCGGGTCGATCGCGATGACGTTGCGTGCGCCCGAAATGACGGCGCCCTGCAGTGCGCTCATGCCGATGCCGCCGACGCCGACGATCACCACGGTCTCGCCCGGTTGCACCTGGGCGACGTTGGTGGCCGAGCCGTAACCAGTCGGCACCGCGCAGCCCATGATGGCGGCGGTCTCGAAGGGCACGTCTTTGTCGATCTTGACGACCGAGTCCTTGTGCACCGTCATGTAGGGGGCGAACGTGCCGAGCAGGTTCATCGGCGACACCTCGGTGGTGCCGGCGTGCACCCGGTTGGTGCCGTCGGCGATGGCCTTGCCGCCGAGCAGCACGGCGCCGCGGTCGCACAACGAGCGGTAGCCCTTCAAGCACGGCTGACATTCGCCGCAGGCGGGGATGAAGGCGAGGATGACGTGGTCGCCCTCCTCGATGCCGGTGACGTTCTTACCGACCTTTGTGACGACGCCGGCGCCCTCGTGGCCGCCGAGCGCGGGCAGCCCGATCGGCGTGGCTCCGGTGGTCAGGTGGTAGTCCGAGTGGCACATGCCTGCGGCATGCACCCGAATCTGCACCTCATCGTGGACGGGGTCGCCGACCTCGATCTCGTCGACTTTGAATGGCGAGTTCAGCTCCCACAGCAGAGCGCCCTTGGTCTTCATGAGTCGCGATCATAGAACACGTTCCAAAACAGGTGACAAGAAGGCCGCTGAAGTGCGTATATGCGGTGCTAGAGCGAGTTGTGTGCAGAAACGAGCGGTGAGCGCAACAAACTGCACACAAACCGTCAGAGCGAGGCCGGCAGGCCGAACTTGTCGAACAGCGAGGTGTCCAGGAACGCCACCACATGCGAGACGCCCTCAGCTTGCATGTCGATCACATGCAGCTGAAACGCCTCGTGCTTGCCGGTTTCCCGATTGAGCATGTACAGCGCTGCCGCGGGCTGTCCGTTGGCCGTCGTCCGGATGAAGCGCATATCGCCGGGCCCTTCGGCCGGGCAATGCACGCGGGTGAGCGTGACGATCTCTTCGGGCCCCTGGAACCACCCGTCGAACGGAGGCATCTCCCAGATCGCCTCGTCGGTGAAGAGCTTGACCAGTTCGTCGATGTCGTAGTCCTCGAATGCCGCAATGTAGCGGTCCAGCAGATCTTTGGTCTCCGGCGACTCAGGCTCGGCCAGCTCCTCGTCCTCGCTGGGACCGACGGCCTCGAGCTGCGCCCGCGCCCGCTGCAGCAGGCTGTTGACCGCGGCCGTCGATGCGCCGATGGCGTTGCCCACCTCGGCCGCCTTCCACTGCAGCACGTCACGCAAGACCAGCACCGCCCGCTGCCGCGGCGACAGATGCTGCAACGCCGCCACGAACGCCAACCGCACCGATTCCCGCGAGCCGACGATC
>JAJKIB010000261.1 GCA_021154745.1 Mycobacterium sp. | reverse complement strand
GCTGAAGGAACTCGGCCCGGAAAGGTTCGCGTCCCAGTTGCGGCAGCAGACGCGGGTCGCTGTCACGGACACCACCTTCCGGGACGCACACCAGTCGCTGCTCGCCACGCGAGTTCGTACGCAGGATCTCTTGAACGTCGCCGGCACGATGTCGCGGATGACACCGCAGATGTGGTCGTTGGAGTGCTGGGGCGGCGCCACGTACGACGTGGCGCTGCGCTTCGTGTCCGAAGACCCGTGGGAGCGGTTTGCCCGTCTGCGGGCGGCCGTGCCGAACATCTGTCTGCAGATGCTGCTGCGTGGGCGGAACACCGTCGGCTACACCCCGTACCCGACCGAAGTGACCGATGCGTTCGTTGTCGAGGCGGCCGCTACGGACATCGACGTCTTCCGGATCTTCGACGCACTCAATGACGTCGACCAGATGCGTCCTGCGATCGACGCCGTGTGGAACACCGGTACGGCCGTCGCGGAGGTGGCGCTCTGCTATACCGGCAACCTGACCGATCCGGGTGAGCGCCTGTACACGCTCGACTACTATCTCGCTCTGGCCGAACGGATCGTGGCGGCCGGGGCACACGTGCTCGCGATCAAGGACATGGCCGGACTGCTGCGCGCCCCAGCCGCGCGGACGCTGGTCCGTGCGCTGCGCGAACGCTTCGAGCTGCCCGTCCACTTACATACGCACGACACGCCCGGCGGTCAGCTTGCGACGCTGCTCGCTGCGATCGACGTCGGCGTCGACGCCGTCGACGGCGCGTGCGCCGCGATGGCGGGTACGACAAGCCAACCCGCCCTCTCGTCCCTCGTCGCGGCGACGGATCACACGGAACGTGACACCGGTCTGTCTCTGGCGGCGGTCTGCGCGCTGGAGCCGTACTGGGAGGCGGCGCGCCGCGTCTATGCGCCGTTCGAGTCGGGGCTGCCCTCGCCGACCGGGCGGGTTTACCGCCACGAGATCCCGGGCGGCGAACTTTCGAACCTGCGGCAGCAGGCCATCGCACTCGGCCTGGGCTCGAGGTTCGAGCAGGTCGAGGACATGTACGCCGCCGCCAACGACATCCTCGGCAACATCGTCAACGTCACGCCTTCGTCAAAGGTCGTCGGGGATCTGGCACTGCACCTCGTCGCCACAGGTGCCGATCCGGCCGCGTTCGCCGCCGAACCCGATCGATTCGATGTCCCCGACTCTGTCATCGGGTTTCTCTCAGGCGAACTCGGCGACCCGCCCGGAGGATGGCCCGAGCCGTTCCGCACCAAGGCACTGGCCGGACGCGAGATCAAACCACCGGCCGCCGAGCTGTCCGAGCCCGATCGGCAGGGGCTCGCGTCCGACCGGCGGGCGGCGCTCAATCACCTGCTCTTCGTCGGGCCGACCCGCGACTTCCTGGAGTCGCGGGCTAAGTACGGCGACGTCTCGGTGCTGTCGACCATCGACTTTCTCTACGGTCTGCGTCCGGGTGAGGAACACCCTCGGACAGGTCGCCGCGCCGTTCGGCGGTGTCGTCACGGTGATGGTCCGAGCGGGCGACAGAGTGGCTGCCGGCGACGCGGTCGCCAGCATCGAGGCCATGAAAATGGAGGCGTCGATCACGACACCGGTCGCGGGCGTCATCGAGCGCATCGCCTTGGCCGGAACGCGACAAGTCGATGGCGGAGACCTGGTCGTGGTGGCCGCCGATGTGTGAGATCTACATGTCCAGGCCGCCGTTGACACTCCAGACCTGACCGGTGATGTAGCTGGACGCGTCGGCGGCGAGGAAGTGCACGACGCGCGCGATTTCCTCAGGTTCGCCCAAGCGACCCATCGGGATCGAGGCGCGGACGTCATCAAGCACTGCTTCCGGGACGGACGCCAGCATTTCGGTCGCTGTGTAACCGGGCGTCACGGTGTTCACCGTGACGCCGATGCCGCCGGACAGCTTGCCGCTACGGCGGAGCTGGAACGCGGCCTCCCGCGCCATCGTCTTGGTGAGGCCGAACAGGCCGGATTTGGCGGCGGCGTAGTTGGTCTGGCCGATGTTGCCCATCTCCCCGGCCACGGAGGAGATGTTGACGATGCGCCCGGTCCCGCGATCGAGCATGTGTCGCAGTGCGGCTTGGGAGAGATAGAACGCTCCGGAGAGGTTGACGTCGATCACTCGTTGCCAGTCGTCGTCGGTCATTTTCAGCATGCTGCGATCGACGGTGACGCCTGCGTTGTTCACGAGGATGTCGAGCCGCCCATGCTCCTCGATGACCTCGGCGACCGTGCGCCGGCAGTCGTCGGGAGAGCTGATGTCGCCCTTGTGCACGGTGCACAGCTGGCCCGGGAACCTGGCCCTGAAGCTGTCGCGGAACGAGGCAGCCGCCTGGTCGTTGCCGCTGTAGCCCGCGGCCAGCGCGGCACCCTGAGTGGCGAAGCTGCGGCAGATCGCGCCACCGATACCACGCGTGCCCCCCGTGACGAACGCGACGCGTCCGCGCAACTTCTCCCCGGAGTTGGCAATCGGAACATCGCCGCGCGCCACCGGCATGACCTGCGCCCCCTTGAACCGGTCTGAATCGACAGCGCCACCTTGCCCGGGATTCAAGGAGCCCGCAACGGCCCCCTTCTCGACCGGGTGGACGCCGTGAGAACCGTTATGCCAACGCAACAAGATCGACAAACACAGACGGCAGGGACTGCCCTTGTGCGTTGACGATCACAGGCCGCGACGGCAGCGTATAGCGACGGGGTTCCGCTGAGGGGTGGGGCGCATGGTGGTGGAGAGCGATGTCCGCGAGGCCGAAAAGTTCGCGACCGCGTGGAAGTACTTGCAGGGGCGCATCACCGCCTTGACGAGGCCCGCGTCATGGGTGAAGTGCAGCAGGCAGGAGGATTTCCGCCCGAGCGGCTGAATGAGGTCGTCAACACGCTATGTGAGCAGGCGCGGGCCGCGCAGCAGCTCATTTTGGCGGTCGACCGCCCCTCTGTTCCGCGTTGGTCGCGAGCCACGCGCCACACGACTAGCGGAGCTTGTGCCTCACCACCGGGGCGCAACGGTGTCAACGGCGGCTAAAGTTTGACACCCCGACGGCGCTTGGTTCGAGGGCCGCTACGGGGTCCGATTTGAGCCGCGTTGACAAGGGCGCGCTGGATTACCCCGCGAGGTGGATCAAAGCAGGAGCGCATCGAAATGACATGCGCCGCCTGCGTCGTCAGACGATGTTGATCTCGTCCAGAACGCGTTCCGCGTATCGGGTGTCTCCGTCGAGGGATACGCACTGGCGCCAGGGAACGCGAGTGGTCCCCCACAGCACGAAGTCGACTGCCGAGGACGTGACGACCGCGGCAGCATCCTGCTCACCCTCGACGACGACCAGCGAGTCACTGCCCGGCTGCAGTGTCCAGCGACCGCCACCGGGCCCGGTCAGGTGCAGGCCGAGCGGGCGGTCGAGCACTCGCGAAACGGGCGGGCACATCTGGGCCAGGCCGGTGAGCATCCATCCGATCCCCGGTCTGAGCAGCTCGTCGTCGGTCTCCGGGGTGTCTCGTTGTACGGGCCCGCTGGGGGCCAGCAGATCGATGTACAGATGACACCAGATGTCGAAGGCGAAGGCGTCCGCCAGCGTGTGCATCGGATAGGTGCCGAGCTCGCTCATGGTCATGGGCGTCGACGCCAGTGGCTCGTCCTGCACCGCTCGAAGGACCGCCACGGCGGGGTCCTGGTATTGGCGTAGCTCGGCGACGACCTGCGCGGCCGACCAGCCACGTCGCTCATCGACGAGCAGGTCCTGCATCTCTTCCGCGATCGCCGGCGCGTTCTCCGGCGACGCCTCCGGATCCGCGACGACGTGAAAATTCGAGCTCGTGTGGGCGACGAGATCCTGCACAGACCAGCCGGCGCATCGACTCGGCAGCACCCACTCCTCTGGTCGTAACGATGCAACGACCTGCCCGAACCGGTCGACCAGGTTCTCGACCGCGCGCAGTCCCGCTAATGACATCTGTGTCTCCTGTTCGTCGCCTGCTCGACGCACTTCCGTCGTTGTCCGCCCAAGGGGGCGCTCGGCCTCATGACGTGACGAGTACGGCTCGACCCGGCACATCACCGTTACGAAGATCCGTGACCGCTTGCTGGGCGTCGGCGAGGGCGTAGGTCTTGATTCGACTCGTGATGCGCTCGGCGCGGGCGAGGCTGAGGACGTCGACGAGCTCGGCCGGCGTTCCCCAGTAGACGTTGGTCACGGACATCTCCGGCTGCATGGTGAGGAAGCCGATCGGGATGGTGCCGCCGCCGAGCCCGACAATCACCAGCATGCCGAGCGGGCCCACGCATTGAGCGGCAAGCCGGAGTGAGTCATCGTTTCCGACGAAGTCGAGTACGACGTCCGCACCTCCCAGTACCGCTTCCCGCAGAAGGCGTTCCGTCGTGTCCTCCAGGCCGGCCTCGACGGCCAGGTCGACGCCGAGGTCACGTGCTGCGTCGCACTTGTCCTTGACGACGTCCAGGCCGACGATCCGGGCCGGGCTGAACATTCGGAGATACTGCACCGCGTATTGGCCGAGGGCGCCGAGCCCGACGACGACAGCGGTGCCGTGTGCTGTCAGCGCCGGCAGCGCCTTTCGTACCGCGCGATACGGCGTCAGCCCGGCGTCCGTGAGTGCAGCCGCCACGGCCGGTTCCACGCCGTTGAGCCGCACGAGATGCCGGACGGCCGGAACGATCATGTACTCGGCGTATCCCCCGGGACGCCCTACCCCGGTCCCGGTCCAGGCGCCGGTCGTGCAGAGCTGCTCGAGGCCCGTAACGCAGTTGAAGCAGGTGCCACAACCTTGGCCACCGAAGACGGCCACCAGTTCGCCGATGTCGACGCCCGTGATGCCGGCGCCGACCGCCGCTACTTCGCCGGCGACCTCGTGTCCCAGCGTCCAGGGGAAGCGCGGCAGGACGGCTGGGTCGCCGTCGATCAGGTGCAGGTCGGAATGGCAGACGCCGGCCGCTTTCACTTTGATCAAGACTTCGCCGCTCTGTGGCTGTGGAACCGGAGTCTCCACAAGCTCCAGGTCAGCCTTGTAGCCCGGCAACACGGCCGCACGCATGCGTTGCGGAATCGTTGACACGGTGGCTCCTTGATGTACCTCGCGGAACGCCGGTGACCCGCCACTTTACGCAGTAGGTCTCAAGTACTCCGTAGCTTGCCCGACTGCGCGAACCACAACAAGCGCCGTTCGTTCGCCTCGGACCGGGCGCACATCGCCCTTCCAAGTACTGACTGCGGGACAGCACCGGGCAGGCGATGAATGGATGCTAACTGGACACTGACTCTGGTAACCTGGCTGCACCGTGCCGCTCATCCATGCCTACGATGGAGACCCAGATGGCTCTTGCTCGACGCTTCCGCACAGTGCTCGGAACCATTCCTCTCGTGGCCGTCCTGGCGGCCTGCAGCAGTAGCGGCAACACATCTGGAAGTTCTGGTTCATCAGGCGGAGGCACATCAGCGAGTACCGGTGGAAGCGCCTCCGCTAACAGCGGTGTGGATTCACCCGCTGCGCAAGCGATCGTCGATCAATATTCGAAAGCTCCAACGAGCCTGAATCTTCCGGCGCTGAGCAAGAAGCCGCCAACCGGCAAGTACCTCATCACGCTGGAGACACCGGAGCCGGTGTCGAAGCAGAAGGACGAAGCCATCGCCGCGGCGGCGAAGGTATTGGGGTGGAAGTACGAAACGATCCCCATCGGTACCGCGTCAACCGGGGCCCAGGACGCCTTCAACGAGGCATTGCAGCGAAAGCCCGACTACATCCACTTCTCGGGTACGCCCGCATCGCTCCTCGAAGCTCAGCTGGAGAGCGCGAAGCAGCAGGGCGTGAAAGTCATTGCTGACTCGACCGTCGACCCGGCTACGCCTCCCATCATCTCGACCGCCATCGACTCGACCGCCCAGGTGTCGAAGTGGGGGGAGATGATCGGCGCATACGTGGTCGCCCAGAGCAAGGAGCCGACCAAGGTCGCGATCGTCACCGTTCCGGCCTATCCGATCCTCGGGGTATTCACGAAGGGCGTGCAGGACAGCATCAAGAAGTTGTGCTCGACCTGCAACGTCGAAGTACTGCCCCAACAGATCTCCGACCTGGGCAAGGCCACACCCAACGCCGTCGTGAGTGCCGTGCAGCGGGACCCGTCCATCAAGTGGGTGCTCTTCTCCTTCGGGGATCTGGCCACCGGCGTCACTGGGGCGCTGCAGGCAGCGAATCTCGGAACCGACATTAAGATCGGCGGGGAGACGCCGAGTTCGACGAATCTGCAGGCCCTTCGCGATGGCACGGAAGCGGTCTGGCCCGGTTTCCCGACTAGCATTCTTGGTTGGCGGGTCGTCGACATGCTGGCGAGAGATACCGTCGGCGACGACCTGAAGGTGGCCGGAGATGCATTGATGCCGACGCAGCTTCTGACCCCCGACAACATCGACGGTGCTCTGTTCGACGACGCCGGCTTCTACGTCGGCGTGAAGGACTACCAGGCGCAGTTCAAGCAGCTCTGGAAGGTCAGCTAGCACCACCGTCCGACGGGGGTTCAGGGCATGACGACGGGTGTCGATGACATCGCAGCAGTGTGCGCGACGCAGTATGCGTTCGCACAAGGCATCGACACCCGGGACTGGCGCCTGCTCGAATCGCAGTTCACCGACCCGTTCGAGCTCGACTACTCGTCCCACCGCGCCGGGTCCACCGGGAACATCACTCCCCAGGATTGGGTCGCACACGCGCGCCGTCGTTTCGAGACGATGTCGGCCACCCAGCACACGATGACGAATCCGCGCGTGACCGTCGACGGCGGCACGGCTCGCTGTCGGATGTACGTCGAGGCGTGGCACGTGGCCGAGATCGATGGCGCGACCTCGTGGTGCACGATCGGCGGGGAGTACCACAACCAATTCGTCCGGGTCGACGGTCGCTGGCTCATTTCGCACCTCGAGCTCGAGCGCCGGTGGACCATCGGCGATCCGCGGCTGCTGGATCTGCCGACAGCCGACGGTCACGCCTGACGCCAGCGCGTCAATTCGACCAAGGGCAGGGGACCCATCGTGCATGGTCGAGCGGATGGACGCGCGCCATCGTTCGAATCGTCAAGGTCGTCGGCGAGGGCGCAGATCGACTGTTCCGCGGCACCGATCTGCGGCGAGTGATCACCTAGCGTTACGGGGTATTCGCTGCCAAGGCACGCCGCCGACCGATCACCCCAACGGAGATTAAGGCGGCGGCAGAGGAGAGGCGCGGTCGGGCCGACGGCAGGTGTCCGGCCCCGGAGACGCGGCTCCAGCCGCCACGCGTCGCGCGCGCTGCGAGCGAGCGAGTGCTCGGCCACCGCTTCGTGGAGTTCCAGGTCGAATTGCAGCGCTGGCCGCTGCGCCTGACCTCAACCCGCGCCACCGGGTCGCGCCGTCCAGCTCTGCGTCCCACTGCAGTCCTTTCCCGTCGCGGAGGGCCGGACCTGTTCACGTGCTGCGGTAGGCGAGAATCTGGACCGCGCCGATATCTATCTGCGCGGTGGTGTCCGCCAATCGTGTTCGCCGAGGACCGTGGACGCCCGTAGCCCTCCGGACTGGGCGGCCAGGAGGGCAGGCGCCAGCCGACCGGCCGTGGCCGCTACGGGCTCGGGCGCCTGACGCTGACGCCTTTCTGGTCCGGCAGCCGAGACCGCCATACTGGACTTGCTCTTCAGTAAGTTGTCATGGTGACTCTCGATGTGGAGGGAGCCCGTATGAAAAATCTTGAGGGCCGCGTGGCCGTCGTGACCGGAGCGGCCAGCGGTCTTGGACGGGCTATGGCTAACCGCTTCGCCGCCGAGGGCATGAGAGTGGTCCTGTCCGACATCGAGACGGACGCACTCGACCGCGCCGTCACCGCACTTAGCGATGCGGGGCATGACGTGCGCGGAGTCGTGACCGATGTCGCCGACGAGACAGCGGTGCAACGGTTGGCCGACGAGGCATTCGCCACCTACGGCGCCGTGCACGTGCTCTGCAACAACGCCGGAGTGACCAAACGGGCCCGCATCTGGGAGCTGACGACCGACGACTGGAACTGGGTGATCAATGTCGACCTGTGGAGCGTGGTCTACGGCGTACGCGCCTTCATCCCCCGCATGATCGAACTCGGGCAAGGCGGCCACATCATCAATACCGCGTCGATGGCGGCACTGTTGCCGATGCCGAACCTGGGCGCCTACGCCGTAGCCAAGGCGGGCGTGATGGCCCTGTCCGAGGCCCTCCAACTCGAACTGGACGAGGCGCACTGCGGGATCAACGTGTCGCTGCTGGCACCGGGTTGGATTCCGACCAACATTGCCAAGAGCGCCCGCAACCGACCTGCCGAACTCAGCGCCGTCGCCCCGTCGCACGGCCGAAGCACCACCACCGGCGTGCAGCCGACGATGACCGCTGACGACGTGGCCGACCAAGTTCTCGCCGCCGTACGTACCGACCGGTTCTGGATTCTCACGCATGACATCTACCGCGCCGTCATCCGCGAACGGGCGGCGGGAATCGGAACCGACGCGCGGCCACACACACCCCCTATTTACTGAAAGGGCGCCGTTGCGTTGAAGGGTCGGAGGCGGCCTGTCACTGGGTCGCGGTCGCTGCACGGTCTCCAAGCGGTGGGCGAGTTCGGTGAATGCGATGCGGACGCGGTCGTGAGCACCGACACCGACGGTGTGCTCGTCGTGCCCGCGGCGTAGGTTCTGCATGAAGGCGTGTCCCGGAGGCGAGGACGCGTTGTGATCGGATGGTCTTGACCCCGCGCATCGGTCGTAGCCGCGCTTTGAGCCGGCCGTGATCGGTCTGGACGCGGTTGTTCTGATAGCGCTCGAGCACGTGTCGCGCTCCTGGCACGGCATCCTCGATCACGCGCGGGTACACCGGGGCGCGGTCCGTGGTGATCTTGATTGGCGCCGGGCCGTGCTTGAGCGCACGGGTGAAGAACTCTCGCGCGGCACGGGCATCGCGGCGTTCGGCGACCAGGACGTCGATGACCCGCCCATGCTGGTCTACCGCGCGGTAGAGGGCCGGCTGAGCGGGCGGCGTCGATGAACTCGGCTGTGGAGGTCTGGACCCAGCGATACACCGTGACATGATCGACGGTGACGCCGCGCTCGGCGAG
>JAJKIB010000260.1 GCA_021154745.1 Mycobacterium sp. | reverse complement strand
GCAACGCCGAGCGGACCCGCGGAGGACACCGACGACCGCTAGATCGCCGCGCCCAACGCCGACAGTGTCTCGGCGGCAGTGTATTTCGGCGTCCAGCCCAGCCGCGACTTCGCCTTGGCGGTATCCATCACCACTGACGTTCGGCCCACATGCAGCCACTCCAACGCCGAGGGTACGAACGGCAAGCGGGCGATGACCTCCGACGCCGCCGTCGCCGCCACCCGGGGCAGCCGGAAAGGACGGGCGCCAAGCGCCTCGGCCACGTCGGACATCGACAACACCCCGTCGGCGGCGATGTTGTAGGCACCCGGCGGCGCGGAAGTGGTTGCGGCCAAGGCGATTGCCGCCGCGACGTCGTCATGGTGGACCAGCTGCAGCGGTGTGCCGGGATCCGGGAATGGCGGCTTCAGTAATGGCAGCGCCTGGGTGACCCGCTTCACCGGGCCGGGCAGCTGGTTCCACGGCATCGCCTCGGCGAGCGCCGGCGCCTTCGGCCCTGCGACGATGCACGGCCGCAGCACGTAGACCTCCAGTGGGGAGCCGAGCGTGATGTCGGCCAGCGCGGCCTCACACGCGGCCTTCTGCTCGGAGTAGTAGTGCTCGGGTGACCCGCGCGGCGGCACATCCTCGGTGATCGGCACCGGATTGTCCGCGTGGTACCCGTACGCCGCCACCGACGACGTGTACACCAGCCGCCGTGGCCGGTCTGCCGCCACCGTCGCGGCGAAGACATTGCGGGTGCCCGAAAGGTTGATGCGGGCGCTCTCCTCGCGCGAGCCCATGATGATGAATGCGAGATGGATCACCACATCGGCATCGGAGACCAATGCGTCGACGGCATCGCGGTCCAGGATGTCGCCCTGCCGGTACTCCGTCTTCGACCATCCGTGCTCTGACGCGTCGAAGGGCCGTCGCGCCATCCCGATGATCCGCTGGACCTCCGAACTCTGTTCGAGTGCATCGACGGACGAGATGCCGATCTCCCCGGTCGGTCCGGTAACGGCAACGGTCAGTCCCATCCGGCGGTGGTTCCCGCCTGGTCAATCTGCGAAACCCAATACGGCGAAACGTTGGTGGATCGGCGCGATCGGGCATACAAAGAGCAAGGCCGCCCCCAAGGAGATGACCATGAAGCTGATCTCACCGACGGATTCGATTTTCCTGCTGGGAGAATCGCGGGAGCATCCCATGCATGTCGGCGGCCTAGGAGTGTACGAGCCGCCCGACGGGATGTCGGGTTCCGATTTCCTGCGCGGACTGCATCAGGAGATGGTCGAGCATCAGGACTTCCAACCCACATTCCGTAAGCATCCGGCCACGGTCTTCGGTGGCATCGCCAATCTCGCGTGGGCCTTCGACGATGATGTGGACCTCGACTATCACCTGCGTCGGTCCGGGCTGCCCGCGCCGGGACGCGTCCGCGACCTGCTGGAGCTGACGTCGCGTCTGCACGGAACGCTGCTCGACCGGCACCGGCCGCTGTGGGAGACCCACCTGGTGGAGGGACTGAACGACGGCAGGTTCGCCGTTTACGTCAAGTTTCACCACGCGCTGATCGACGGCGTCTCGGCGCTCAAGCTCACGCAGCGCACCCTGTCCCCCGATCCGGGCGACGCCGAGGTGCGGGTTCCGTGGAATCTGGCACCCAAGCGTCGGTCAGCACCCCCTGCACAACCGTCGCTGTTGCAGTCCGTCACCAGGACAGCGGGATCGCTCGCCGCGCTTGCACCCTCGACCCTGTCGCTCGCCCGCGCCGCCTTGCTCGAACAGCAGCTGACACTGCCCTTCGGCGCCCCACGGACGATGTTCAACGTGCCGATCGGTGGTGCCCGGCGGGTGGCCGCACAGTCCTGGTCGCTCGACCGTGTCAAGAGCATCAAGCAGGCGGCGGGGGTGACCGTCAACGACGTCGTGCTTGCGATGTGCGCCGGGGCGCTGCGCCATTACCTCATCGAGCAGAACGCGCTGCCCGACGAGCCGTTGATCGCGATGGTTCCGGTGAGCCTGCGCAGCGAGGCCGAGGCCGACAGCGGCGGCAACATGACCGGCGTCATTCTGTGCAACCTCGCTACCGATACCGACGATCCGGCGAAACGCCTGGCGGCGATCAGCGCCTCCATGCACGAGAACAAGAAGGTGTTCTCGCAGCTGCCGAAGATGCAGGCGCTGGCTCTGTCGGCATTGCTGATGTCGCCGATGGCCCTGACGCTTCTGCCCGGCGTGCTCGCGTACACGCGCCCGCCGTTCAACATCGTCATTTCCAATGTTCCGGGTTCACGCGAGCCGCTGTATTGGAAGGGCGCACGCCTGGACGGGAACTATCCGCTGTCGATCGCGCTCGACGGTCAGGCCCTCAACATCACTCTGGTCAACAACGACGGCAACCTTGACTTCGGGTTGGTCGGCTGTCGCCGCAGCGTCCCGCACCTGCAGCGGCTGCTGGGGCACCTCGAGGACTCGCTGAAAGAACTCGAACGCGCGGTGGGCGTTTAGCTGCCCGCGTCAGGCCCTGTCGGCGAGCACCGCCTGCGCGGCGTTGTAGCCGGGAACGAACGTGATCCCAGGCCCGCCGTGGCAGCCCGCGCTGGCCAGGTACAGCCCATCGATCGGAATCGGTTGATCGACATAGCCTTTCGGCCCCGGCCGGTTGATGCCGATCTGATCGGGATGGATCAGCCCGTGGCAGTAGTCGCCACCGGGTGCGCCGAACATGGTGCCCATGTGCTTGGGCGTGAATGTGGTGTGCTTGATGATCAGGCTTTCGAAATTTGGTGCGAGCCGGGTGATCTTCTCGATTACCCGCTGCCCCATCTCGACTTTCATCTCGCCGTAGCTTGCGTCGCCCTCCTCGATCGGAAACCACAGCGAAAATGCTGACGCTGCGTGCTTGCCGGGCGGCGCGAGGCCGGGGTCGTTGACGGACGGGATCTGCAGCGCGATGGCCGGGTCGGCCGGCACGATCCCGCGTCGGCAATTCTCCCACTGCTGCTGCAATTCCTCCGGCGTGCTGAAAATCCCGATGTTCGACTGCATGGCGGGGTCGTTGAGTAATTCGTAGGGCGCCGCGAATTCCGGTATGCCATCAAGCGCGAAGTGCATCTGCAGGTAGCTGCCGCGGTGGTCGACGCGGGAGAAGCGCTCCCTGATGTCGGCGGACACCGCGCTCCCGTCGACCAGTCGGGTGATTGTGAGATCAGGTGCGACACCGGAGATGACGACCGGCGCCGTGAGTGTCGTGCCGTCCTCGAGTCGGACACCGACGACACGCCCGTCGGCGACCAGGATCTCGTCGACCTTGCTGCGCAGGCGCACCTCGCCGCCGTTGGAGGTGAACATCTCCAGTAGGTGCGACGTGAGCGCGCCGATACCGCCCCGCAACTTCTTGACCAGTAGCGCGTTTTCGTCAGGGACGGCGAACCCATAAGCCAGGGCTGCGGCGGTGCCGGGAGTCGCAGGCCCGCGATAGGTGGTGTTGCAGGCCAGCAGCGACAGCATGCCCCGCAGCGCGCCGTTCTTCTCCTTGTCCGGCAGATAGCGGTCGAGCACGTCGGTGACCGACCCGAACAGCAGGTCGGTGATCGTCGAGCGCTCGAATTCAGTTGTCGCGCAGGCGTACATCTCATCGAGCGTCTTCGGTGGCTTGCCCTCGTCGAAACGGCCAAGCGCCCTGGTCGGCGCCTGGCACCAGGCCATCAGCCCGGCCATTCCGTTGACGGCCTCCGCGCCGTGCACCTCGTTGATGTGGGTCAGCAACTTCATCGGGTCGGTGTAGTAGACGAGCGGTTCGTCGCCGATGCCGCGCAGGGATACCGACATCACGTCCAGGTCGACGGTCGGCAGATCGTCCAGCCCGAGCTCGCGGCTCACCGTCGCCGACGTGGGAATCTGTACCGAGCCGGCGATCTCGAATTTGAAGCCGTCGAACAGTTCGACCGTCGACGCCATCCCGCCGGCGTAGAGCTTGGAGTCGAGACAGAGCGTGCGCAGCCCGGCCTTCTGGAGCAGTACGGCGGCGGTCAGCCCGTTGTGTCCCGCACCCACGACAATCGCGTCAAAGTCGGTCATCGGCTGAGGCTGACACGCACGATCCAGTTTTGTCAATATTGACGAAACCTCGCCCGGCCTGTCACTTCCTCGCGCAAGCGCTCGTCAGAAAGTCCGGTCGCCGATCCCCTTGCTCAACGTCTCCAGCGCGGCGGCACACAGCCGGGAGAGCTCCGGCAGCGACCGGTCGTCCCCGAGCATCCACACCTCCATCGCGCCGAAGACGGCGGCCGCGATGCACCGCGCGGTCACCGTGATGTGCATCCGTTCATCGGTGCCGGCCTTCGGCGGGTTGTCGCGCGTGAGATGTTCCTCGATGGCCTCGGCGAAGTCGCCCTCGACCTGACGGATGTGCCGAACGATGCGGCTCGGGTCGAGCTCTTGAGCCCGCAGCGAGGCGATCTGCGTGACCGCCCAGTCGTCGTACGGTCTCGCCATGACCGCTGTCTGCACCGACTCGATGATCGACTCGTGGGGCGACCGGGCCGCCAGCGCGCTGCGGAACCAATGCAGCCCCGCGTCGTAGTCGGCGAACAGTAGATCGTGCTTCGACGCGAAGTGCCGATAGAACGTCCGCAGCGACACTCCGGCGTCGGCCGCGATCTCCTCGGCCGACGTCTCCTCGACCCCCTGCGCGATGAACCGCACCACTGCGGCGCGCCGCAGCGCTTCGCGAGTGCGCTCGCTGCGCGCCGTTTGGGCAGGCCGGACCATGTGCAAAAAGTACCGCACGACAGTTATGTCAATGTTGACAAAACTCGGATCGATGGCGAGACTCCCGCCATGGTCTCCCTTCTCGTCCACGCGCTGCTCGGCGTAGTGGTGATCGCGATCGTTGTCAAGTCGAACCCGGCGATCTTCTCGCGCTTCCAGACGGGCTCACAGGTTTCCGCGCTGGAGGTCGTTTACTACGTCGTCGGCATTGCCTCCATCGCCCTGGGCTACTACTTCAATCACCAATTCGTGCAGGACTACTCGACGCCGACGTCCAACCCGATTTGGGGGCCGGGTAGCTGGCAGCAGTTCATTGCACTCGGCTACGTCAATCCTGCGGCGGCTTCTGCCAGCCAGGATTACACGATCATCAATGTCATCCTGCTGCCGTTGTTCACGATCATTGACGGTCGGCGACGGGGCATCCGCCATTCGTGGCTGTTCTTCGTATCGAGTCTCTTCACCAGCTGCGCGTTCGCGTACGCCTTCTACTTCGCGACCATCGAACGACAACGCAGACACAAGCTATCTGACGTCGAGGCGACTGCTCCCGTGTAGAACTGCACACGAGACCGCGAACGGTCTGGTACTGATCGACACCGGCTTCGGGTCGAAGGACTGTGAAGATTCCGCCCGGCGGGTGGGCCAATCAGGTTGAGCGGCTTGGCTTTCGCCGTGACGACGTGCGCCACATCGTCATCACACATTTCGACGGCGACCACATCGGCGGCATCTCCGATTTCCCCGAAGCCCAGATACACGTCACCGCGATGGAGGCGCGCGGCGCGATGCGGGCCCCGTCGCGTGGAGAGAAGTTCCGCTTCCGCCCTGCCCCATGGGCGCATGGACCCAAGATCGTCGAGCACACTCCGGACGGCGAGAAGTGGCGGGGATTCGCGGCGGCCAAGGAGCTCGATGAGGTGTCGACGGGCATCGCGCTGATCTGGCTGCCGGGGCACACCCGTGGCCACGCTTGCGTCGCGGTCGACGTCGGCCACCGCTGGGTATTGCACTGCGGCGACAGCTTCTTTCATCACGGGACGGTCGACGGGACCGCGGCGATGGCGCGCGCTCTCGCCGCATTCGAGTCGGCGGTCGCATTCGACCGGAAGATGGTGCGGCAGAATCATGCTCGACTCGTCCAACTGTATCGACGCCGTGAGCCTGACCTGTTCATGGTGTCCTCACATGACCGAAGGCTCTACGAGCAAGCCAAGGCCACCGCCTAGGAGGGCGCAATGCACGTCACATCGCAAACCACGGTCGCCGCACCGATCGAAACCGTGTGGGACAAGCTGAGTAACCACGTCGGGATGACCCGGTGGTCTCCCGGGATCACCGTGACGATGGACAAATCCGGCTCGCCGGACCCCAACGGCGTCGGGGCGGTCCGACGAATCGCCTTGCCCGGTCCTGGTCCTGACATCGTCGAGGAAGTGGTGGCCTTCGAGGCGCCGAAGCTGCTCGGCTACAAGGCACTGTCCGGAACTCCGTTCCCGGGTTACGCCGGCGAGGTATGGCTCACCGAAGCGGGTGCGGGCACCCACATCACCTACACCATCTCGTCGACGGCCAGCTTCGCGCTGGTCAAGGCGCCGCTGGCGGTGCTCTGCCGGGTGTTGCTCCGCATGCTCGCGCGGGCGTCCACGAAGAAAAGCTGAGACAGCCTTGACACGGTACCGCTTGGTACCGTAACTTGTTCGCCAACAAGCAAGTCATAGGAGCGCCGATGATCACCGACGATCTGCGTCAGCGTCGTCTCGCGGTCATCCGCGAGCACATGGACACCGAGGTGACCAAGGAGTTCGACGCCACTCTCGCCACGTTCAATGGCCATCCGCATTACGAGATCATGGCCACCGGTCAGACGTACGACGGCGATGACGAGGTCATGGGCTATTACCTGATGACCCGCATCGCCTTCCCCGACCAACGCCACGAGAACACTCGCTTCCACGTCTCCGACGACGCCGTGATCGTCGAATTCGACTTATTGGGAACGAATCTCGGCGAGTTCTACGGTCTTCCGCCGACCGGCAAGGCGTTCCGGGTCCCCCTTGTTGCGCTGTTCTTCTTCGATGGGGATCGGATCGTCAACGAACGCATCTACTTCGACACGGCCAGCCTGGTCACCCAGATCGGCCGCAGCGAGTTGCTCGCTATGGCCGGGAACTCCGGTGACTGAGTCCTCCCTTCCCCGCACCCAGGAACAGCGTCGGATCGACGCCGAGCGCCGACTGGTGCGCGCGGCCGCTGAGCTTGTCGGCGAGATCGGTCCGGCGCGAGTCACGCTCGCCAACGTCGGCGCGCGGGCGGGCTACAGCCGTGGGCTGGCGACGCACCATTTCGGATCCAAGGGTGCGTTGATGCAGCGGCTCGTCGACACGGTCACTAGTCAGTTCCGCGACGCGATGTTCGAAGAGAGTCAATCTGATTCGCCGATCGACCAGCTGCGGCAGTTGATCGACTTCTACTTCAGGGTGGTGTCTGATCTTCAGCCGGTGAACCGGGCGCGGCTGGTGTTGTGGGCCCATTCTGTGGCCGGGCCTTCCGAAGATGTCAGACCGCGAATGATCTCCGCCGACCGGGAGTTTCGCGAGGAGATCGAGAAGCGACTCGAACTGGCGATCAGCGCCGGTGACGTCGCGACGTCAGTCGATCCGCATGGGTTGGCAACGGTGATCATCGCGATGCTGCGCGGGGTAGCTCTGCAGAGTGTGCTCGACGATCAAGTCGATCTCGGTGCGGCGCGGCGCGAGGTCGAGCAGCTGCTGACGTCGCGTCTGGGACTGTCATGAAGGTCCACCACCTCAACTGCGGCACCATGAACATGCCGACCGCCCCGATGGTCTGCCACGTGCTGCTGATCGAAACCGACAATGGGCTCGTCCTGGTCGACAGTGGCTTCGGCACCCACGACTGCAATGATCCCAGGCGGGTGGGACCAAGCCGCCGCATGGTCAGAGCGATCCTGAGCCACGAGGAAACCGTCGCCCACCAGATCGACCAGCTCGGCTTCAAGCGAGATGACGTGCGGCACATCATCATCACGCATATGGACATGGATCACGCGGGTGGTCTGTCCGACTTCCCCGCCGCCCAGATTCACCTCACCGCCGCAGAGGCGCTCGGGGCGATCTGGGCTCCATCGCGGCGGGAGAAGGTTCGCTACCGGTCCGCGCAATGGGCGCATAACCCGAACATCGTCGAACACGATCCGCGGGGCGAGAAGTGGCGCGGGTTCGCCGCGGCCAAGGAACTCGACGAGATATCGCCGGGCATCGCGCTCGTTTCGCTTCCCGGTCATACCCGCGGTCATGCCTGCGTCGCCGTTGATGCCGGCCACCGCTGGGTGCTGCACGCCGGCGATGCGTTCTATCACTACGGCACGCTTGACGGGACACCGGGGCCGCGAGCCCTCACGGCGATGGAGTCCCTCGTGGCGTTCAATCGAAAGACGGTGTTGACCAACCATGCTCGTCTCGCCGAGCTCTACCTCCGCCAGGACCCGGAGCTGTTGATCGTCTGCGCGCACGACCCGACACTGCTCGAGAAGGCGCGGGCGACGGCTTAGGGCGCTGATTCACGTCGGCGACCTTGGGACGCGCCGTCTGCCGTCACGATCCCTCGGAATTCGCCGACTGGCTCACCGTCGCACCCTAGAAGGGTGGTGGGTCGGCTTCGTAGCGGGCGCGGTTGACGGTGCGTTCGTATTCCACCCGTCGGGCCCGGTCTTGGGCGCGGGTGCGTTTTCGCTTCGGCAT
>JAJKIB010000259.1 GCA_021154745.1 Mycobacterium sp. | reverse complement strand
TGGCGACCGGCTGGTGCTGATCAGCGTCGGCGGCATCGAGACTGCCGACGACGCGTGGGACCGCATCACGTCGGGGGCGTCCCTGCTGCAGGGCTATACGGGCTTCATCTATGGCGGCGGGTTGTGGGCCAAGAACATTCACGACGGCCTCGCGCGCCGCCTGCACGAGGGCGGCTTCAAGTCTCTGGCCGACGCGGTGGGCTCAGCCATCGAGCGCTAGTTCGAGCCTGACCATCGGCAGCCGCAGATCCGGTGTGTCCAGCGCCGAGGCCATGGCTTGCTGCAGCGTGCGCCACGTCCGTGGATGACGTTCGGCGTAGCGGTCGAGCGTCTCCTCTGCTGCCTCACGAGTCATCGGTGCGGCGAGCGCGGGCACATTGCGCCGCAACCCCACGCTGACGCGAACGTGCGGGTTGGCGACGACGTTGCGGTACCACTGCGACGCCTCGCCGAAGCCGGACACGATGACGTACTCATCGGTCCGACGATGATCGACGACCTCGAGCACCGCGTAGCGCCGCGCCCCGCTCTTGCGGCCGATGTGTTCGAGAAGCAGCATGCGATGGCCGAACAGAAAGCCGAGACGGAGTTTGTACAGGTAGATCGGCGCGCGGACGAACTTGCGCGCCTTCAGTAGCTTCCCGAGTAGGTCGCTAGTTCTGCTCATACGTGCCGTGGATGACGGCGCGGGCGATCGCATTCATGAACAGGTTGAAGCCGAGGTAGGCCGGGCTGGCGTCGCCGTCGAGTTCAAGCTTCTCGACCTTGACGGCGTGCACCGCAATGAAATACCGGTGCACGCCGTGGCCGGGTGGCGGGGCCGCACCGATGAAGCGTTTGAGGCCGGCGTCGTTGGCCAAAGTGAGTGCGTCGCCGGGAAATCCACTGCTGCTGCCGTCGCCGACACCGGCGGGCAGATCGGTTACGGTCGCGGGCAGGTTGGCCACGGCCCAATGCCAGAAGCCCGACGCCGTCGGTGCGTCGGGGTCATACACGGTGACGGCGAAGCTGCGGGTCTCCTCGGGGAAACCGGACCAGGAGAGCTGCGGCGAGACGTCGGAACCGCCGGCCCCCATGATCCCGCTGACTTGATCGTTTGCCAGCGGCTGCCCGTCGGTGACCGACTCCGACGTCAGCGTGAATGACGGTAGTTTCGGGAGGAACTCGTAGGGGTTATAGGGAAACGCCATGGTCGTCCTTTCGGTTGTCAGCAGTTGATCAGGAAATGCTCGAGAACCTGAGTGCCGAACTTCAGTGCATCAACGGGTACCCGCTCGTCGACGCCATGGAACAGCGCGGTGAAGTCCAGATCGGGCGGGAGTTGCAGCGGGGCGAAGCCGAAGCAGCGAATCCCCAAGCGGGCGAACGCTTTTGCATCGGTGCCGCCGGACAGCATGTACGGCACGATACGGGCGTCGGGGTCGACGGACAGAATCGCGGCGTTCATCGCGTCCACGAGGTCACCGTCGAAGGTGGTCTCGTAGGACGGCAGCTCGGTGATCCATTCCCGTGTCACGTCGGGGCCGAGCAGCTCGTCGACCTCGCGCTCGAAGGCCGCCTGGCGGCCGGGCAGGATGCGGCAGTCAACCACCGACTCCGCGGTCGCGGGAATGACGTTGGCCTTGTAGCCGGCCTTGAGCATGGTCGGGTTGGCGGTGTCGCGCAGGGTGGCGCCTACGACGCGCGCGATCGGACCGAGTTTGGCGATGGTCCCGGCCAGGTCGGGTGAATCGAGGTCGAACGCGTAGCCGGTCTCCTCGGTGATCGCCGCGAGGAACTGCCCCACGGCGTCGGTCATCACCAGCGGGAACTCGTGGCGTCCGAGTTTCGCGGTCGCCTCGGCGACGGCGGTGACCGAGTTGTGTTGGTGGATCATCGACCCGTGCCCGGCGAAGCTGCGGGCCGTCAGCTTCATCCACATCATCGACTTCTCGGCGGTTTCGACCAGGTAGAGCCGGCGTTCACCGCCGTCTTTGCGTGGCACGGTCAGTGAGAATCCACCGACCTCGCCGATCGCCTCGGTGACGCCGTCGAACAGGTCGGGCCGGTTGTCGACGAGCCACTGGGACCCGTATTTGCCGCCGGCCTCCTCGTCGGCGACGAACGCGAACACCAGGTCGCGGGGCGGCACGATGCCGGCACGTTTGAAGTGGCGGGCGATCGCGATGAGCATGCCGCACATGTCCTTCATGTCGACCGCGCCGCGCCCCCACACATAGCCGTCCTCGACCGCACCGGAGAACGGGTGCACGCTCCAGTCCGACGCCTCGGCGGGGACCACGTCGAGGTGCCCGTGCAGCAGCAGGGCTCCGCGGTCCGAATCGGCGCCCGCGAGCCTGGCGAACAGGTTGCCCCGGCCCGCCGCTCCGGCCTCGACGTATTCGGTCTGATAACCGACCTCTTCCAGCTGTTCGGCCACCCAGTGCGCACATTCGGCCTCGCCTTTGGTGGTGTGGGGTTCGCCGGTGTTGGAGGTGTCGAAGCGGATGAGCGCGCTGACGAGGTCGACCACCTCGGCTTCGGCATTAGGGGGAGGCGTCACAGTCACCATTCGTACCACTCGGTCTTCCCCGGGGGCTGCGCCCCGCCCCGGGGTTCGGGCGGTTGGGTTTGGGTCCGGGCTGCCCGATCCGATAGCCTTAGCTGCCCATGAACTGGTCCGAGTGGCGGAATGGCAGACGCGCTAGCTTGAGGTGCTAGTGCCCTATTAACGGGCGTGGGGGTTCAAGTCCCCCCTCGGACACTCTTGGCTCGTCCAAAGCCGCGATGGTGCTTAGGCATTCGCCTGTGCGGCGTCGGCGGCGAGCCAGTCTTCGAAGGTAGTCGGCGCCAGTTCAGCGTCGGGGGCGGGCAGCAGCACCTCACCGGCCATCGAGACGTCGAAGATGCCGTTCTGCCAGGTCGGAATCAGTCGGATGTGGTGACCGCGCGCGGCGTACGTGCGGCGTGCCATGTCCACCAGGTCCTGGGTGTCCGGTCCGGCGATACCGCGATGACGTCCCTGTGGCCTTCCTGCGGCGACGCGGGCCAGAATGTCGGCTACATCGGCAGGCGCGATCGGCTGAACGAGCAGCGGTGCGATCGGCGCGGCGCCGTCGTTCTCGGTCCAGCCGGCGACCATGCCCGCGAAATCGTGGAACTGCGTGGCAGGGACGATGGTCCACGGCACCGGCCCGGCCTCCACGGCGGCCTCTTGGGCGCGCTTGCCCGCGTAGTGGGCGTTTCCGGGCACCTTGCTGACGCCCACAATCGATAGCGCGACGTGATGGGTGACGCCGGCGCGCTGCTCGGCCGCGAGAAGGTTCCGCGTAGCGGTCGTGAAGAAGCCGACCGCCTCCGATTCCGCCGTTGCCTCAGTGCTGGTGACGTCGACGACCGCATTCACGTCGGCCAGTGCGTCGTCCAGACCGGCGCCCGTGAGCACGTCCACGCCACGGCTTCGGCTGATGGGAACGGCCTCGTGGCCGTCACGCTCGAGGGCGGCGATGGTGAGGCTTCCGATGCGGCCGGTGGCACCGGCGACTGCGACGCGCATAGGCACTCCTTTGGTTCCGATTGCGGATATTACGTGCGCCCCGCATCGTCGCCACGATCACGCGTCGTTGGGCATATTGGTCCAGCCCTTGCGGTCGGCTCGGGCGTACCAACCGGACGCGGCCAGTGTGCCGCCGTCCACCGGGATCGTCTGCCCCGTGACGAACCGCGCGTCGTCGGATGCCAGGAATTCGACGACGGCCGCGTAGTCGTCGGGCGTGCCGAACCGGCCCACCGGGATCCAGGTCCTGATCAAGTCGGGGTCGCGGCCCCGCAGCATGAGCTCCGCGGGTGTCTGCGGCGTGTCGGCAAGGTCGGGGGCGATCGCGTTGACCCGGATGCCGTGCTGCGCCACGTCGACGGCCAGGCTGCGGGTGAACGCCACCACGCCCGCGTTGAACGCCGCGTATGGGGCGGCGTAGGGAATGCCGCGGAACGCCTCGACGGTCGCGTTGTTGACGATCGCGCCTCGTCCACGACTCACCATCGCGGGCAACACGGCGTGGCACATGCGCAGCACATGGAGCAGGTTCAGTTCGTAGAGCGTCTGCCACTGCTCCTCGGTGCTGTGCAGGAAATCCCTGGCCGCGGGACGGAAGTCACCAACGTTGTTCACCAGGATGTCGATCCGCGAATCATCAACGGCCAGAGCGGTTTCGGTCACCGCGGCCACCACGTTGCGGTCGCGGATGTCACCGACGACAGTCGTGCAGCGCCCGCCGTCGTCGACGATTTGGTCGTGGGTTGCCGCGGCCGCGTCGGCATTGATGTCGGCAAGCACCACATGCGCGCCCGCCGAGGCCAGCCGCCTGCTGATGCCGCCACCAATGCCCCGTGCGCCGCCCGTGACCACGGCGACCTGTCCCGCAAACCGCATCGGGAAAGCTTATTGGCTACTGCGCCGAGAATCAGTACACGTCGCGGACATAGCGTTTCGACGCCACCAGCTCACGCTTGTAGTCGTGGGCCTTCTCGTGCGACATGCCGCCGTGCCGTTCGATGATCGTCGTCAGCGCCGCATCGACGTCCTTGGCCATCCGGCCGGCGTCCCCGCACACGTAGAAGTGCGCGCCGTCGTCGAGCCACTGCCACACGTCGGCGCCGTAGTCGAGCATCTTGTGCTGGACATACACCCGGTCGGCCTGGTCGCGGGAGAACGCCAGGTCCAGTCGGTTGAGGAAACCGTCACGGACCATGTCCTCCAAATCGTCGCGGTAATAGAAGTTTTCGCTGCGGTGCTGATCGCCGAAGAACAGCCAGTTGCGGCCAGTATGGCCGAGCGCGCGCCGTTCCTGCAGGAAGCCGCGGAACGGCGCGATGCCCGTGCCGGGACCGACCATGATCATCGGTGTCGCGCCGTCTTCGGGCGGACGGAAATGCGGTGAGCGTTGCAGGAATACCGGTGCCGCGGCCGCCCGGTCGGCCAGGAACGTCGAGCACACCCCGCCGCGCTGGCCGCCGTCGGCGCCGCGGTAGCGCACCACCGACACCGTCAGCTGCACCTCGTGCGGGCTGACCAGCGGGCTCGACGAGATCGAGTAGTTCCGCGGTGTCAGCCGCACCAGCACCTCCTGCCACTGCTCGGGCTCTGCGCGGACGGTGAACTCCTGCACCACGTCCAGCCCGTTGCGACCCACCAGCCACTTGTCGAGCTTGTCCTTGGGCGCGAGCAGTGCCTTGGCGGCGGCCTTGTCCGGGCAGGATTCGGCGACGAAGCGAAGCAGGTTCGGCGTCACCCGGCCGATGTCGTAGGACACGATCAGCGCGTCGCGCAGGCTCTGCTCGTTGCCGTCCACCTCGACCGAGGCGTCGCCCCGCAACCCGGTAGCCGCCAGCCAGCCGTCGACCGTCGCCGGATCGTTGGTGGCGTACACCCCCAGCGAGTCGCCGACCGCATAGCTGACCTCGTAGTCGGAAATGTCGAAGCCCAGCTGGCGCACTTCTTTTCGCGATGTCGGCGCGGTCAGCACGGCATTGCGGGACAGCGGCGCCAGCAGCGGCTTGGCGCGCGTGAACGGTTCGGCCACCCTGGCAGGCCGGGCAATGGTCGACACTCCGCCGCCGTTGCCATTGGCCTGCGGCGGCTCGGGCAGTGTGCCGACGAGGGCGGTGACCTGTTCGGCCCACCGATCCATCGGCTCGTCGTCGTAGGCCTCGCACTCGGTGCGGTCCAGCATCCGCGTCGCACCCAGTGCCGCGAGCCTGCCGTCGATCGCCTTCGCGTGCCCGCAGAAATTGTCATACGACCGGTCGCCAATGCCCAGCACCGCGTACCGAACCCCCGTCAACGCCGGCGCATCGGCGGCATGGAGGCGATCCCAGAATCCTGCGCCGTTGTCCGGCGGTCCGCCATCACCGAACGTGCTGGTGACTACCAGAACTTCGCGGGCAGAGGTCAGATCCGCCAGCGGCATATCGTCCATGTTGACCAGCTGGGAGCCGTTGAGCTGGCCCGCCAGCCGAGCCGCGAACTCCTCGGCAGTGCCGGTCTGCGACGCCCACAACACCAGCGGCCCGTCCTTGACCGGCTGCTCGGCGGGAGCCGCCGTGATGCGCGAATACCGACCGGCCAGCAGACCGTCGATCCACAGCCTGACACCGCTGGTCACCGGCGCCGACGCGGGCAGCACGGGGACACCGCTGACGCCCTCCGCGAGCCCGCTGAAAAAGGCTGCGAGGTAGATCTTTTCGTCGTCGGTGAGAGTTGGCTTGCGCTGGCCGAAGTCGAGTTCGTCGGCAGTGGGGTCCACTGATTTCACCGGCCGCAGGCTCACCGCGCACACCTTGAATTCGGGTTGCAGCGAGTCGGGGTCGACGGCGTCGTTGGTCAGCGCGTTGATCGTGAGGTACTCGCCGTGTTCGTCGTTCCAGTGAAACGGCACAAAGCAGTTGCCCGGCCGCACCCGGTCGGTGACGACCGCGGGAAGCACCGCCCTGCCCCGCCGCGACGTCAGCTCGACGGGCTGCCCGCCGATGATGTCGAGTGCGACGGCATCGACAGGATGGATCTCGACGAACGGCCCGCTGTCGAGCTTGTTGAGCTTGTCGACCTTGCCCGTTTTGGTCATCGTGTGCCATTGGTGTTGCAGCCGGCCGGTGTTGAGCACGAGCGGGAAGTCGTCATCGGGGAGTTCCCGCGCATCCATGTGCGGCCTGGCGTGAAACACCGCGCGCCGCGACGGGGTCGGAAACGCCAGCCGCGGTGCATGGCCGCTCTCGTCGACGAACAGCTCTTGGCTGACACCGTCATTGAGGTAGCGGATCGGGTGCCGGTCGTCATCATCCGGAGGGCAGGGCCACTGCAGCGGCGTCTGCCGCAGCCGCTCGTAGCTCGCGCCGCGCAGATCGTAGCCGGTCTCCGGGTTCCAGAACCGGCGTATCTCGTCGAAAATCTCCTCGCTGGACTGGTACCCGAAATGCTCCTCGAAGCCCATGTGCGCGGCGACCTGGCAGATCAGCTGCCAGTCGGGCCGCGCCTGACCGGCCGGCGGAATCGACTGCTGCAGCAGCGTGAGGTTCCGCTCGGAATTGACCATCACGGCGTCCGATTCGGCCCATAGCGCGGCAGGTAACACGATGTCCGCGTAGTGGTTGGTGGCCGTGGTCTGGTAGGAATCCTGCGTGATGACGAGCTCGGCAGCCTCCAACCCGTTGATCACTGTCTTCCGATTCGGAACGGTCGCAACCGGGTTCGTGCAGATGATCCAGCATGCCTTGATGTCGCCGTCGGCGAGTTGCTCGAACATGTCGATGGTGCCCGGACCGACCTCTGACCGAATGGTTCCCGCAGGCAACCCCCACTGGCCCTCGACAAAGGCCCGGTCGTCGGGGGCAAGCACGGAACGCTGCCCCGGCAAACCGGGCCCCATGTAACCCATTTCGCGGCCGCCCATCGCGTTGGGCTGGCCCGTCAGTGACATCGGCCCGCTGCCCGGCCTGCAGATCGCACCCGTGGCCAGATGCAGGTTGCAGATCGCATTGGTGTTCCAGGTGCCATGCGTGCTCTGGTTCAGGCCCATCGTCCAGCAGCTCATCCACTCCCCCGCGTCGGCGATCATCCAAGCGGCGGTGCGGATGTCACCTTCACTGAGGCCGGTGACCTCGGCGACCCGATCCGGGGTGTAGTCGGCAAGGAACGCAGGCATGGCGTCCCAGCCGTCGGTGTACTCGGCGACGAATTCCGTGTCGATATCACGGTTTTCGACAAGCAGGTACAGCAGTCCGTTCAGCAGTGCGAGGTCGGTGCCAGGTTTGATCTGCAGGAACAGGTCGGCGCGTTCGGCGGTGGTGGTGCGACGGGGGTCGACGACGATCAGCTTCGCGCCGGCCTTGAGCCGGTCGGCCATCCGCAGGTACAGGATGGGATGACAGTCCGCCATGTTCGAGCCGATGACGAAAAATAAATCGGTGCAGTCGAAGTCGGAGTACGACCCGGGCGGGCCGTCGGCGCCGAGTGACTGCTTGAATCCGGTGCCTGCGCTGGCCATGCACAGCCGCGAGTTGGATTCGATGTGCACGGTCTGGATGAAGCCCTTGGCCAGTTTGGTGGCCAGATATTGCGCCTCGATCGACATCTGGCCGGAGACGTAGAGCGCGACGGCGTCCGGTCCGTGCTCGTCGATGATCGCGCGTAACCGCCGGCCGGCCTCGGCCACGGCGTCGTCGACGGGTGTCGGCACGAGTTCGTCATCGCGCGTCGGGCGCAGCAGCGCCGACTTCAACCGCCCGTCGTCGGCGGCCATCATCTCGGCGTGCGTGGCGCCTTTGGTGCACAGTCGGCCGTAGTTCGTGGGGTGCAGCTTGTCGCCGGAAACCCGCGCGATGACGGGCTTGCCCGAGTCCGGATCGTCGGTGGTCTCGACCGCAATGCCACAGCCGACGCCGCAATACGAGCACGCCGTCCGGGTCACCGCCATGAGGCCCATGGTGGGCGGCCAATGTTTCCGGCTGTTTTCCGGCGACGTTATCGGGGTGAAAATTGATGCTCACCGGGCGAGAAGCCACCCGGTGAGCGTCGTTTCCCCAGCTCAGCTTGCTGGAACGGGCGCCGCTACGCGGCCGATTTCTTCACCCGCGCCGGCTCTGGCGGTCTGGATCCGGAGGAACACGGCCCAGGTGACTATGGCGCAGATCACATAGAAGGCGAGGAAGACCCAAAATGCGTTGGTCGCCGACTTCGCCGCGCCGACGTACGAGGCGCGCAGCACGACGTTGATGAACACCCCACCGAGCGCACCGATCGCGCCGGCGAATCCGATCAGCGCACCGGACATGCTGCGCGACCATGCCGCTTTCTCGTCACGGCTCCACTCGTCGTGCCCCTGCGCCTTGGCCTCGAAGATCGACGGGATCATCTTGTATGTCGACCCGTTGCCGAGGCCCGACAGGATGAACAGCAGGATGAAACCGACGACGTAGGCGGTCATCTGCGCACCGGTCGCGGCACCTTTCATTCCGTCGTCGAGGACGCCTGTCGCAACGAGGATGCCAGCCGCGAAGATCATCGCGATGAACGTGTACAGCGTGACCTTGCCGCCACCGATGCGGTCGGACAGCTTGCCGCCGAACGGGCGGGAGATCGAGCCGAGCAGCGGACCGACGAACGCGATCTGAGCCGCGTGCAGCGACGCCTGCGCCGCATTGTCGCCGCCCGCAAGGAAGTTGATCTGTAACACCTGCCCGAACGCGAACGAGAAACCGATGAACGATCCGAACGTGCCGATGTAGAGGAAGCTCATCACCCAGGAGTGCTTGTAGCGCAATGCCTCGCCCATCGCGCTGAAGTTCGACCGCTGGTTGCCGAGATTGTCCATGAACAGCGCCGCGCCCAGTGCTGCCAGCGCGATCAGCACAAGGTAAATGGCACAGACGATTTCGGGCCGAGTGTTGCTCACCGCGGCGATCACCAGCAAGCCCACGAGTTGGATGACGGGGACGCCGATGTTGCCGCCGCCCGCGTTCAGTCCCAGCGCCCACCCCTTGAGCCGTTGGGGGTAGAACGCGTTGATGTTCGTCATCGACGAGGCGAAGTTACCGCCGCCGAATCCGGCGAATGCCGCGACGATCATGAACGTAATGTAGGACGTGCCCGGCTGCTTCATGACATACCACGTCAGCACAGTCGGGATGAGCAGCAACAGCACACTGGCGATCGTCCAGTTGCGGCCACCGAACCTGGCAGGCGCGATCGTGTACGGAATCCGAATCATGGCACCGACCAGCGTCGGCACCGCGACCAGGTAGAACTTGCCCGCCGCGTCGATGTGGTAGAGGTTCTGCGGCATGAACAGCACCATCACCGACCAGATCGACCACACCGAGAACCCCACGTGCTCGGCGAAGATCGACCAGATCAGGTTGCGTTTGGCTATTTTCTTTCCGGGCGTTGCGGCCCCGGTGCCCTCCCAGGCCCCGACGTCTTCGGCGTCCCAGTGTTCGATGGTGCGGTCGCGGGTCAAGATTGTCATGCGGGCCTCCCCAGCAGTAGTTGAAATAGGTGTACTGCCAAGCCGTTCCGCCTCGATTGCCCTGCCGTATCGAAATTGTCAACACCCGCTCACACCACCGAAACACGGGCGCGTGCGTAATGGGATTCACGGCCGACTCATCGGTGAAACGGCCGCGAAACAAATGCGCCCTAGCGTCGGTGAGGGTGAGCGACGGCAGTACTCCCCGATTCCTGCAGGGTCCGTTCGAGTTTGAGGGCAACGGCCTGGACAAGCCGTCACTGATCGACGAGTCGTTGCGCTATGTCGTGCCGGCCGGCGCCGTGACGCAGCCGGTGTACTTCCGCGGCGGCAACTCCAGCAAGCAGATGATCACCGTGGTGCTGTTCCGTGACGGCAAGCCGATGCGCTACTTCCCCATCGCGGCAAGGGGCGCCACCCATGTGGCACTGAGGGTGGTGGAAGACCTGCT
>JAJKIB010000258.1 GCA_021154745.1 Mycobacterium sp. | reverse complement strand
GCCGAGTTGGGCCCGGGGTTCTTCGAATTTACCCTGGCCCCCGCACCGGCGTGCCGGGCGGCGGACAACGCAGTGCGCGCCCGGCAGTATCTGCGTGACCTATGCGCCGAACGCGGCCTGCACGCCAGCTTCATGGCCAAGCCGTTCGCCGACAAATCCGGCGCCGGGGGACACGTGCACTCCAGCTTGGCCCGTGGTGGGTCGAACATCTTCGCCGATCAACACCGCCAACTCTCCCGTGAAGGCACGCACTACCTGGCGGGCTTGTTAGCTGGAATGCCTGACACCGCCGCGATGCTCAACCCCTACGTCAACTCCTACAAGCGCATCGACCCGGACATGTTCACTCCGGCCGCGGCCACATGGGGGCACGACGACCGGGGCGCGGCGTGCCGACTAATCCTCAACGACGTCAAATCCGCGCGGGTTGAGCACCGCCGTCCTGGCGCCGACGCCAGTCCCTATCTGGTCGCAGCCGCGGTGCTAGCCGCCGGCCTGCGCGGTCTGAATCACAATCTGACGCTTCCGCGGCCTGGCGATGACCCGGCGCAAGTACCCGCCGACCTCTTCACCGCAGTTGACAGTTTCGAGAAATCGTCGTGGCTGACCGAGATGCTCGGCAAGCCATTCTGCACCTCGTTCGCCGCGACCCGCCGCGCCGAAGCCAGCCGATACGAGCGGTGGTTGCGGCAGACCATCACCACCTGGGAACTCACCCGTCATCTGGAGCACCAATGAACACCTCACCCGCCCGCCTTGATCTCGATCAGTTCGAGGAATTGGCCCGCACGGGCGAAATCAATACCGTCGTGTGCGCCACTCCCGACCCGTACGGCCGTCTCGTCGGAAAACGCTTGACCATCCAGGCATTCCGTTCCCTGGGCCTCAGCGGTAGCGGGATCAACGCCAGCAGCTTCATCTTCGCCGTCGATCTGGAGATGAACCCGCTGAATCTGCCAGTGTCCAACGCCGCCAACGGATGGGCCGACATCCGGCTCATCCCCGATCTGGCCACGATGCGCCGGGTCCCGTGGGAACCCAACGTGGCCTTGGTGATCTGTGATGCTTACGAGGCTCATTCCGACACGCTGCTCTCGGTCGCGCCGCGCACCATCCTGCGCCAACAGGCCGACCGCGCCGAACAACACGACATACGTTTCAAGTTTGCCTCAGAACTGGAATTCTTCCTGGCCGCTACACCGCCGCGGCAGGCATGGGAGCTGGGTTACCAGAACTTGAAGATGTTGTCGGACTATCGATCCGACTACCAAATGGCGCAGTCCAGCCGCGACGACTGGTTCATTGAGCAGATCCGCAATCAGATGCCCGGATTCGGTGTGCCTATCGAGTCGTCCAAACCGGAGTGGGGCCTGGGCCAGCAGGAAATCACGTTGGATTACTGCGACACACTGGAGATGGCCGACCGCCACGTGCTGTTCAAGTACGGCGTCAAGCAACTCGCACATGCCGCGGACCTGACAGTCACCTTCATGGCTAAACCGAAGATCGACGACGTCGGATCCTCGTGTCATCTGCATGTCAGCATGTGGTCAAACGAGGACGAAAGCCTGTGCTGGTCGGCCCAACATGCCGGCGGTATGTCCGCCGTGTTCGGTTCATTTGTTGCCGGCCAACTCGTCCACGCTCCCGACATCACTCTCATGTTCGCCCCTACCATCAACTCCTACAAGCGCTTTCAACCCGACCAATTCGCCGGCACCGCTATCGCGCTCGGCAACGACAACCGCTCCTGCGCATTTCGGCTAGTGGGCAGCGGACCATCGTATCGGGTCGAGAACAGGATTCCCGGCGGAGACGTCAACCCTTATTACGCGTACTCCGCCATCATCGCCGCCGGCCTCGACGGGATCGAGCGTCAGCTGCCTACTCCCGAGATCTTCGACGGCAATGCCTGGACGGGGGACAACATCACCCTCGTCCCGACTTCCATGCACGAGGCGCTGCGCCGGTTTGCCGAGTGCAAGATGGCGCGAGCCGCGTTCGGTGACGAGGTCTTCGAACACCTGCTGGCGTCCTCGCAGAGTGAACTGGTCGACTTCGACTCGCACACCGTCACTGACTGGGAGATGCGCCGCTACTACGAACGAGTCTGACTGCGAAACCTGCGACTCGACCCACTAAAACTCGGAGGAAGGCCCAATTCATGCCGATCGATCCGATCGCCCAGAAAATGCTCCACGACGCCAAGAAGTCCGGGCGCCCAAATGCCCACCTTCTACCGGTCGAGACTGCACGCCAGAATTTCGAGGACACCTTCGGTGCTCTTGCCAAGCCGCCTATCCACCGAGTCGTCGACGTCGAGATTCCCACCCGTGAGGGGGAGACCATTCCGGGCCGGCTGTATCTGCCCGTTGAGCAGAGCGCGGTGCAGCCGTTGACGGTGTACTACCACGGCGGTGGCTGGTTGCTGGGCAGTATCGATTCCCACGACGTCGCGACTCGGCTGCTCGCCTCGGCCTCGGGCAGCGCGGTGCTGTCGGTGGGATACCGCCGTGGCCCCGAGTCTCGTTTTCCGACCGCTGTCGATGACGCGATCGACGCCCTCGAATGGGCGGCCAGTCCTTCGGCGGGGCTCGGTGTCGACGCGACGCACGTGGCGGTCGCCGGCGACAGCGCTGGTGGCAACCTCGCCGGGGTCGTCGCGCTGCACGCCCGTGACACCGGGACACCGTCTTTGCGTCATCAGCTGCTCATCTATCCGGTGACCACTACTGACCTGCAGCGCGGTATGGACCCGGAGTACGACGGGGTGATGCTGGAACGCGATGAGCTGCAATGGCATCAGGACAACTATCTACCCAACCCCGACGCCGCCACCGATACGCGGGTGAACATCCTCGATGCCGACTTGGTGGGCTTGCCCGAAACCACCGTCGTTCTGGCCGAGTGCGACCCTATCCGCCCCCAAGGTGAGTTGTACGCCAAAGCCCTCAGCGCCGCGGGTGTGTCCACGCAGACCCATCAAACACCCGGTATGGTGCACGGGTTCTTCGGTCTTGACGAGGTGTTCCCCTCAGCCACGGAGGCAATGACTTTCGCGGGGCGACGCCTTGCGCAGGCCTTCGCTTCGGATGACCGATGAGCCATACAGCTTTGGTCACCGGCGCCGGCGGCGGTATCGGCCTGGCAACCGTCGAACGGCTGATCAAAGATGGCGTACAAGTGGTGGCTACCGACGTCAGAGAGTCGGTACCCGGGCTTCCGCCCGACGCCCGGTACCTGCCCTTCGATCTGCTCGACGGTGATCCGGCAGAGTTGTTGGACAGCTTTGACGCCGCCGGACTGGATTACCTCGTCAACGCTGCCGGCGTCGCACTGTTCGACCGCGACGGCTCGGTGCTCGACATCGACGAATCGACTTGGCAGCTGACCCTGGGAGTCAACCTCCATGGACTGCGGAAACTCACCACTGCCGCCGTGCCGTATCTCCGCAAGGGACAAGGGAAAAGCATTGTCAACGTCGCCAGCATCGCCGGCCTGCGTGGCATGGACTCGCCCCTAGACGCCTATCAAGTCAGCAAGGCCGCCGTCGTCGCACTGACTCGTAGCCTAGCGCTTCAACTGGCACCACAGGGGATCCGCTGCAACACCGTGTGTCCAGGCGCCATTCTCACTCCGATGATCTCACCTCTCTACACCCAAGACCCGGCACGGCGCACGAACATGGAGCAGCGCACTCCGCTGCGCCGCCTTGGTCGGCCCGACGACGTCGCCAATGCCATCCAGTTCCTGCTTTCCGACGAGGCATCCTTCATCACGGCAATCGATCTCGTCGTCGACGGCGGCTGGATGGCGCAAATCAAGTAACCGTGAAGACATCGTGCAATCGCGTATTGACAATGATCTAATAGGTCTAAATAATGAGCCTATAGAGTTTAACGATCACCACACGCAACGGCGGAGTGAGCAAGGAGAACACCACCGATGAACGCACACGAATCGATACCACGAGTGGCGGTCATCGGCGCGGGCTTCAGCGGTCTCGCCGCCGCAATTGCCCTGCGAAAGAAAGGTATAGAAGACTTCATCATCTTCGAGCATGCCCAGGGTCTCGGCGGAACCTGGTGGCACAACCGCTATCCCGGCGCCGAAGTCGACCTCGAGTCACACATCTACTCGTTTTCCTATGAACGCCATGACTGGTCACGTACTCATGCGGGTTGGCGCGAACTGCAGGGCTATCTCGAAGAGGTCGCTCGCAAGTGGGATCTCCCACGGCGCGTGCGCCTGAACGAAAAGGTGAAGGAGGTGAGGTGGTCCGATGCCGATCAGACCTATACAGTCACGACTTCATCAGGCATCGATCACGGACAGTTCACCGCCGTCATTAGTGCTGTCGGTTTCCTCAATATTCCACTTCTGCCGCCCTTTGCGCGGGAGGACAACGACTTTCAGGGCGCGATGTGCCATACGTCCTCCTGGATCGACGGACTTGACATGGCCGGCAAGGCGGTTGGGATCGTCGGGACTGGCTCTTCGGCAGTCCAGGTCGTGACGGAAGCGGAACTGGTCGCCACTGAGGTCAAGATCTTTCAACTCGAACCCAACTGGATTGTGCCCAAGAACAGCCGCGACTTCACGCCCCGCGAACGACGCCTGAACAAACTTCCGTTCGTCTATGCGGCCCGCCGGTTGATGCTGTATGTGGACTACGACCACCGCCAGTACCGATCCAGCCACGCACGGAGCGAAGGGTTGTATAACAAACGACGCCACAAACTGGCACGGGAATTCCTGCAGCGCGAACTCGGTTCACGCCCCGATCTGCTTGACCTCGCCACTCCCGCCTTCCCTTTCGAGGGCAAGCGCACCGTCGTCAGTGACACCTATTACGCCTCGCTGCGCAGCCCCAAGGTCACCTTGGTTCCCCATGGGGTCAAGGGACTCAGCCGCACCGGCGTCATCGATGCTAATGGCGATGAACACAATCTCGACATCATTGTCTTGGCCACAGGATTCGACGCGGGCAATTACCTTGGGAACTACGAGGTCTACGGCCAGGGTGGAGCGGAACTGCACGCTAAGTGGCAGGGCGAGCCGGAAGCGTTCTTGGGCATGATGGTCCCCGGGTTCCCGAACTTCTTCATCATGTATGGGCCCAACACCAATTCGATCCCGCTGGTGTCCTTCTACGAGGCTCAGTCGAACTTCGCCGCAGCGTTGATCAAGCGTGCCGCCAAGACCGGTCGCCGCATGATCGATGTGCGGCGCTCCGCCTTCGTGATCTATAACGACTGGATCCAGGCGCAGCTGGCGAAGACGGTCTGGGCGCAGACCAACAACTACTTCCGAGCCGGCACCGGGAAGATCGTGTCGCAGTGGCCCTTCGGTGCGACGCCCTACATTCTGGCGACCAAGCTGCTGCGGCGCGTCGCCGTGCGGGTGTCATAGTCCGCTCGAGAAGTCTCACTGCCACCAAGGAGTCGGTCCGTGCACAGTACTGAGCTGGCCGTCGATGGGCTCAGCTAAGGAGATCGCCGCCTCTCCGCCATCGGCCGAGTTCGCCGCGCAGGCTAACGCCACCGAGGAGCTGTACCGGGAGGCGGAACATGATCGCGCCGAGGTGCCACCTTGATGGATGTGGTGGCGGCCGGGTCGGGGAGACTGCGTCAGCCTCGTCAGAACGGCTATTACTTTGTGATTTTGATTTTCATCAGCACAACTAGTCCAGGGCTCGACGGCTTGGTCGCCGGAGTCGCCGCCGCCGCGCTCCTGCCATGAGGGGCCCTTCAGCTGCCTGAACAAAGTCGCGTCCCGCTTGATGGGAAACTGATGTATTTTACCCATTGATTGAGGCCAATATCACAGCAACACTTTTATGTGTGCGCACCGCTTCGCCGCTGACCGACTTTCAGGTCCCGGGCCCTAGGGCATCGGAACTGTCGGTGAGGGGCGCTCGCAGAGCGGCGCTGATGTCTGGTTCCGCCCAGGCGGTGTCGCCGCACGCGGGGGAGTACAGGCGGTTGCCGAGCCACTATCGCTCGGACATTGCGCATGGCGTCTTCGCG
>JAJKIB010000257.1 GCA_021154745.1 Mycobacterium sp. | reverse complement strand
TCACGGCGCAGGAAGGACGCGCCTGCGCTCTCCTCGCCGCCGAAACCGATGGTGCCGCTGATCAATCCGTCGACGAACCACTTGAACCCGACCGGAACCTCGAGCAACTTGCGGCCCAACCCCGCCACCACCCGGTCAATGATCGACGAGCTGACGGCCGTCTTGCCCACCGCGGTCGAACCGGACCACTCCGGCCGGTTGGTGTACAGGTACTCGATCGCCACCGCGAGGTAGTGGTTTGGGTTGAGCAGACCGCCGTCTGGGGTGACGATGCCGTGCCGGTCGGAGTCGGCGTCGTTGCCGGTGGCGATCTGGTACTTATCGCGGTTGGCGATCAGCGACGCCATCGCGTTGGGCGAGCTGCAGTCCATCCGGATCTTGCCGTCCGTGTCCAGCGTCATGAATCGCCATGTCGCGTCGACGAGCGGATTGACCACCGTCAACTGCAGGCCATGGCGTTCGGCGATGGCGCCCCAGTAGTCGACACTGGCGCCGCCCAGCGGGTCCGCGCCGATGCGGACGCCCTCCGCGCGGATCACATGCATGTCGACGACGTTCGGCAGGTCCTCGACGTAGGCGTCCATGTAGTCGTGGTGCTGTGCGCTCTGCAGCGCACGGGCCAGCGGCACCCGCTTCACGCCCTTGAGCCCGTCGCGCAGAATCTCGTTGGCCCGTTTGGCGATGGCTCCGGTCGCGTCGGTGTCGGCGGGTCCGCCGTTGGGCGGGTTGTACTTGAAGCCGCCGTCACGCGGTGGGGTGTGTGACGGCGTGACGACGATGCCGTCGCCCAGGTCGCCGTCGCGGTCCCGGTTGAACGTCAGGATCGCGTGGCTGACCGCAGGCGTCGGGGTGTAGCGGTCGGCCGAATCGATCATCGCGACAACGTCATTGGCCGCCAGCACCTCCAGCGCCGAGGCCCAGGCCGGCTCCGAGAGCGCATGGGTGTCGCGTCCGATGAACAGCGGTCCGGTGGTGCCCTGCCCCGCCCGATACTCGACGATGGCCTGGGTAGTGGCCAGGATGTGCGCCTCGTTGAACGCCGCGTCCAGACTTGACCCGCGGTGCCCCGACGTGCCGAACACCACCTGCTGATCCACGTTGTCCGGGTCCGGTTCGACGGTGTAGTAGGCCGTCACCACCTGGGCCACATCGATGAGATCTTCTGGTTGTGCCGGCTGGCCGGCACGTGGATTCGCAGCCATGTCCCTGATTCTGCTCCTATGCGAATCGCGTCGTTGGCCCGTCCGAAAGCTGGATGACGATACTTTGGCTCATGTTCAGTTTCGACGGCCGCGAACTGGCCGCGGTCTTCGTCGGCGGTGCGCTCGGCACGCTGGCCCGCGCAGCATTGGAGACGTTCGCCGCGTCGGACCCGGGGCGGTGGCCCTGGCCGACCTTCACCGTCAACATCGTCGGCGCATTCCTATTGGGGTACTTCACCACCCGGCTACTGGAACGTTTGCCGGTGTCGAGTTATCGACGCCCGCTGCTCGGCACCGGACTCTGCGGTGGCCTGACAACGTTCTCGACGATGCAGGTCGAGATAATCAAGATGCTCGAGCACCACCATTACGCCCTGGCCGTCGGCTACACCGCCGCGAGCATCGCCGCCGGACTGCTCGCCCTCTACCTCGCCACCGCACTGGTGCGACGCGCCCGGATCCGCGCATGACGGTCGCGGTCTGGGCCGGCGTCATTGTGATCGGCGGCGTCGGCGCGGTGCTGCGATTCTTCGTGGACCGTACGGTGTCGGGCCGGGTGGATGGGTCGTTTCCGTACGGCACATTAGCGGTCAATCTCAGCGGTGCCCTGCTGCTTGGTTTGCTGTCGGGTCTTGCGCTCAGCCCGCACCTCGCGCTGCTGGTAGGCACCGCATTCGTCGGCTCTTACACGACTTTCTCGACCTGGATGCTGGAGACCCAGCGACTCGGCGAGGAGCGCCAGATGCGGCCAGCCGTCGCCAACATCGTCGTCAGCCTGGTGCTGGGTCTGGCCGCCGCCTGGCTCGGCCTGTCGATCGGAGGCCGATTGTGAACGACCAGTACCTCAAGCTGACCACCTACTTCGCCGAACGTCTGCGCTGTGACGGCCGCTTTCTCGCCGATGCGCTGCTCGATCTGTACGGCGAGAGTGCGGTGGCCACCAGCGTCGTATTGCGAGGCATCGCCAGCTTCGGCCCGCACCATGAGTTACGCAGCGACCAGTCGTTGAGCATGTCGGAGGATTCGCCGATCGCGATCGCCGCGGTCGACCGCGCCGACAAGATCGCTCCGCTCGCCGACCGTGCTGTCGCGATGACGCCCCGCGGGCTGGTCACGCTCGAGCGCGCACGTCTGCTCATCGGGTCGGATACGTCGGCACTGCCGGGCATTGTCAAACTGACCGCCTACGTCGGGCGTCAGGACCGGGTGTCGGGACGACCCGCCCACCACGCCGTGTGCGAGGTGCTGTACCGACATGGATTCGCAGGGGCCGCAGTCTTTCTCGGCGTCGACGGCACCAAGAACGGAACCCGGCGGCGTGCCAGCTTCTTCGGTCGCAACGTCGACGTGCCCGTGATGATCATCGCGATCGGCGCCGGCGATCAGGCCGCCGAGGCGATCCCGGAGCTGGAGGCGATGCTGCGCCAACCTCCGCTGACCCTGGAACGCGTGCAACTGTGCAAACGCGACGGCCAACGCATCGCCAGACCCGCCTCGCTGCCGGAAGCCGACGACCAAGGGCGGGCGCTCTGGCAGAAGCTGATGGTCTATACGTCGGAGGCCACACTGCACGATGGCGTGCCGATCCACCGGGCGATCGTCCGCCGGCTCTTCGATTCGGGCGCGGCGACAGGTGCAACCGTGCTGCGTGGCATCTGGGGATTTCACGGCGACCACAAACCGCACGGCGACAAGGTGATTCAGCTCACCCGGCAGGTGCCCGTGACCACCATCGTCGTCGACAGCCCGGAACGCATCGCGGCGAGCTTCGACATCATCGACACCGTGACGGAACGGCACGGCCTGGTCACCAGTGAGCTGGTGCCCGCACTGGCATCGATCGACGGCGGCGAGCGCGTGGGCGGCACCGCGCTGGCGCGTTACCACTACTGACCGTCGTAGAGGTAGGCCGAGGTCAGCCGTCTCGTCTGGCCGTCCTCACCGCGGGGACGCAGGGGCGACGCGGACCTGCGGTGATTCGAGCCATACCCACAGCTTGTCGACCTGCCACCATTGAGTCGCGCTGACCCGGCATTTCATGTTCTTGACTTCGGAGTACACGTAGGTGTGGCATCCGCCCAGAATCTGGACCTGATCTCCCTGTTGCAGAGCCTCGTCCACGGAGGCGACGAAAACCGCTGGACCGGGCGGGAATTCGGAGAACGTTTAATTGAAGCTGACCCCGCCCGGGTTCACCCAGTGCTCTTCGATGGTCGTGTGGAACGTGTAGATGCGCGTGTCGTCGCGCAACACCACGATCATCGCGCTGACCACCCCTCGCAGGTCCGCCGAGGAGAATCCCCAATCGTTGCCGCCAGACATGTGAACGTGTTGGTAGAAGTTGCGCATGCTGACCGCAACCTTGAGGACGCCCGAGTGCGGCGCAGTGAAGTCAACGCCGACCGAGGCGTCGGAGAACGCAAACGGGTTGTACCGGGCGATGTCGGACCAAGTGTTTTGATGACGGTAGGTGATGTCATTGACGACGAACCCCTGCGACGGCAGCACGGTCGAGAAATTCGAAATGATGTGGTTGTCGACATCGGAGGTAAACAGATCGAAGACGTCGAACGGCGGCTCGAATCCGGCTAATCCGAAGCTGTCGACGTTAGCCTCCACCCATCCCGGGGCCTGGATGGCGGCGCTGTCAAAGCGACCGCTGTGCTCGTCGATGAGCTTGCGGAACGCAGCTCGGTACTCCTGCTCCAACGCCGTGATGGCCGCGTACTCAGGCACCTCCCGCCGCAGCGCTTGATCGGCCGCGTGCGCAATGTCGCGGTTGACCCGCGTCATCTGGTCGGCCCGACCCGCGGTGGTCGGCAGCGCCGCCTCCCAGGCTCGTTGCGCCTCGTCGGTGATCGCGCGTACCGACGCCGTGACGTCGGGAGTCACCAGTTTGTCCCGGCGAGGCGCGAACGAGCCAGCGTGCGCACGGCATGGCTCAGCTCCGCCGCCTGACGGGTTCGCCACGCGGTCAACGCGTCCCGGTTCCTGACCGTTGATCCCAGTACCGCGGTGTTCGACAGGCCCGGGTGTCGATGCATGGCCTGTTGGTAGCACACGCGGCGACATCCCGGTGGAAATCGACGTGGTTCCCAGCAAGTTGTGCTGTTGGCGGTGGACAATTTGGCATAACGCTCGCGCGGGCAATTCGCTCATGGTCGGTTGACTTTGCCGAAAGAGAACAGAAAATCCTCTCGGGCAACGTCATTCAATGCTCACGACGACGGCGCCGCCGGCTTAGCGCTGATTTTCACGCACCGAATCAGGCCCCAATTTCGGCGTGCCGTGGATGGCCATGAGCGCATCCAGAGCAAATTCGATTGTCGCGGTTTGTCGGCGGCGCGAGAGCCATCCTCGTGAGCTGATTGCGTGCAGAGCTAGGCCGTCGGCAGCGGCGATCGCAGCATGTGCGGCGAGCGAGCAGGTAGCACGCGAGGCGCGATCCCCCCAAACAGTCGCAAAGGCTTGCGTCACGGCCTGATGGAGGTCGGCGAGGGCTGTGCGCTGCGTCCTGGCGAGCTGGGGCATTGTCGCGGCGCGGGCGGCAAAGGCGAGGTGTATGCGGGACTCGACCGCGCGATGCTCGTCGAGTGGGAGCAGTTCGGCGAGCAGGGCCGACAGGTTCCTGCGCGTGTCGGTGCCGAACGCTACGGCCTGAAGCCGCAACCGGATCCGCGCTATGACCTCGTCGTAGGCGGCCGTCAGCATCGCGTCTTTAGTCGGGAAGTAGTGCTGGACGGTGCCAATGGAGACGTTTGCGGCCGCGGCGACCTCGCGGACGCTTACCTGGTCCAGACCACGCTCGGCCACGATGTGCAGCAGCGCGTCGGTGACGGCCGCCCGTTTCGGTACGGGGCTTGACTCTTCGGTCATGAGTAGCGACCATACAGTCGTATGAACCAATACAGTCGTATGACACTGCCACGTGGGCTCGTCGCCGGCACCGCCGCGGCTGTGGCCATGGTCTGGGGGTGTTTGCGCTCACCCCGGGCCGGAGCGCCGCATCCGCCGGCGTGCAGACCGCCGTCTATATCGGGCTGCTCGTGCTCACCGCACGAAGCCCTCGGGCCAAGGTTGCGCTGGTCCGTACCGTGCAGCGGTGCACGATCAACCCGCTGATACGCCTGCTCCTCACCATTGGCGTCAACCCGCTGGGGCTGGCGATCCTGGAGACCCGCGGACATACGTCAGGTAAGCCGAGGCGGGTACCCGTCGGCAACGGGCGTAGAGGTGCGTCATTCTGGATCATCGCTGAGCACGGCAGCCGCGCCGGCTACGTGCGCAACATCCGGCACGACCCCCACGTGCGGGTGCGGCTACGCATCGGCCTGCGCTACCTCTGGATGCCTGGCATTGCCACCGTCCTGCCGGACGACGACCCCCTCGCTCGACAACGACGGATCATTGCCTGGCACCCGCTGCGCGCGCTCAACGCGATCAACGTGCGCGCGCTCGGCGCCGACCTGCTCACCGTGCACTGGCCACCGAATTCAATCAGCTGCCCTGGTCTCTGGCGGCCGAACGTTCTGCGGGTCGCGCCGCAACGCGTAAAGCGCCATCCGGCGATTCGACATGTCGTGCTCGCCGAGGAAGTCGCAGCCGCAGTATTCGCACAGCCGGCGCGCACCGCTGTTGCGGAGATCGGGGTCGAACATGATTCGCCGGCATAGGGGCTCGAGCTCGAAGACACTGGCGACAAGGCGCGGCAACAGCATCGGCCCGATCCCCCGGTTGACGAATTTCAGCTCCGCGATGGCGGCGTGCATTCCGACGTCATGAGGATCGGCGTCATAGCGCGGCGCGATGGAATCCTTTGCCGCCCGATACAACTCGATATAACCGAAATCGCCGCCGCGGAAGCTGCAGATGAACGGCCGAGCGTACTCGCCCTCCAGCTGGGCGCGCAGGTATTGCTGCCAGCGTGCCGGCGGCCAGGCGTACTCCCACGCCTCCACCAGATGCGGGCGGTTCATCCACTCCGAGATCATCACGGCGTCGGCATCGGGATCCACGAGGCGGATGCGGTACGGCTCGGCGAGCGCCGGCGTCGGCGGCGCGGCCACCTCACGGACGGCATCGGAAATATCCGTGAGTTCGCGCGGGAGAACGGGGGTTGGCGCCTCGTCAACATCAGTCATTTGAGCCCCGAGCCTACCGCAGCAAGTAAGGGTAGGTTTACTTTCCTCCGGATGTCTGGTGATGTTTTGTCGACGCCCGTTGCGGGGAGCCTTCCACCATGGATGACGTGCTAGAACGCGAACTCAAGTGGGAGGTCGACGAGCATTTCGCGCTTCCCCGCCTCGACGACATCGTCGCTGGAGCCGGCGTGGAACGCATCACTGTCAGCCTCAGCAGCGCCTACTACGACACCGCCGACGGCGACCTGCAGACTCATGGAGTGCTGCTGCGGCGGCGCGACGGCGACGACGACACGGGCTGGCAGCTCAAGGTGCCCGACGCCGAGGGACGCGTCGAGATCCGGACCGGGCTGTCCGACGCACCGCCGTCGGAGTTGACCGATGCCCTCACCGGCATGCGGCTGGGCAAGCCGTTGCTGAACGTGGCGACGATCCGCACAACCCGCGACCGGTATCAGATCACCGACCCCCGGCGTGATCGGCTCTGCGCCGAGGTGGCCGACGACCATGTCCGGGCGTCGATCGGTCATCGGCTGCTGGCGTGGCGGGAGATCGAGGTCGAGCTTGGTCCCGCCGCGCGCTCGGTGCCGCGTCGGCTCACCGAACGGCTCACCAAGGCGGGGGCCACCCCGTCGCGATACCCGTCGAAACTCGCCCGCGTCTCGCCTGTGACACGTCCCGAACCGGCCGGCGGATCGGCCGCGGGCCGGGCGATGGCGAGTTACCTGACGAACCAGATCGACAACATCTTCGACGGTGACCTTGCCCTGCGTCGCGGCAGCGACCCTATTCACGACACTCGGGTGGCGATCCGCCGGCTGCGCAGCACCTTGCGGGTGTTCGGCAAGCTGCTGGAGCGGTCGGTCGGAGGCGTCGACGACGAACTCAAGTGGTTCGCCGGGCTTCTCGGCGATGTCCGAGATTGTCAGGTGCAACGCCGCCGCTTCCAGGAAGCACTGGCACAGTTGCCCGCCGAGCTGGTGCTCGGACCGGTCGCGAACAGAATCAACACCGATCTGCAGTCGGAGCAACTTCAGGCCCGCTCGGTCGTTTCCGAGGCGATGAACTCGCAGCGATACCTCGACTTGCTCGTGACGCTGCAGCGATGGCGCACGGTGCCACCGCTGACCGAACCACCGAGCCTGAAGGCGGTGACCAAGCGCGCCCGCCGCGGTGAGCGCAAGGCCGATCGGCGGCTGGCCCAGGCGATTGAGGCGGGCGACGACGCACTGCTGCACCGTGCCCGCAAGGCAGCCAAGCGCGCCCGATACGCCGGCGAACTGCGCGCGCCCATCGACAAGCGTGCAAAGGAAACGGCCAAGCACTACAAGCAGTTTCAGCGGCTGCTCGGTGACCACCAGGACAGCGTGGTCGCAATGGCCACGCTGCGACGGCTGGCGATCACGGCTGGGACGACGGCCGGCGAGAACGGCTTCACCTACGGGCTGCTGTTGGCCCGCGAGCAGCAGGCCGCCGAGACCGCGCGCAGGCGAGTGCAGGATCTGGTGGGCTAGAGCACCGCCGACATCCACTTGTCGGCCAGCGCCGATACCCAGTCGCCGGCCATAGCCGCGTCGTCCGGCGGACCTTCGACGATGACCAGTTCGTCGACGCCGAGATCCGCGAGCGGTCGGACGTCGTCGACGTTGAGATCGCGTAGCGCCACGGCCAGCCGCAGTTCCGCGCGGTCGCGCCCACTGTCGCCGCACAGCCGGTTGAGAAAATCGATCCGTTGGGCGACTTCGCGCACTCCGTCGAGATTGAACCCGTACCAACCGTCGCCAAACGCGACCACTCGGCGCAGCGCAGCGTCACTGTTGCCACCGAGCACGACCGGAATACGCCCGTCAGCAACGGGTTTGGGGTTGACCCGTACCGAATCGAACCGCGCGAATTCACCGTCGAAGGACGCGACGTCCTCGCGCCACAGCGTCCGCATCGCCGCGACGTACTCTGCCGCGCGCGCCGCGCGCCGCTCGAAGGGAACACCGAGTGCGTCGAACTCCTCACGCGACCAGCCGACGCCCACGCCGAGCGTGAGCCTGCCGCCGGACAGGGTGTCCAATGTGGCCGCCTGCTTGGCCACCAGCACCGGATTGTGCTCGGGCAGGAGCAGCACGCCCGTCGCGATGCCGATCGTCGATGTGGCCGCGGCGGCGAAGCTCAGCCCGATCAACGGGTCGATCCAATCGGCGGTGGCCGGCACGGCGATCTGTCCGTCGTCGGAGTACGGATAGCGCGACGCCGGCCGATCCACCATCACGACATGCTCGCCCGCCCACAACGTCGCGAAACCAGACCTCTCAGCAGCGGCCGCGACCGCGTCGATAACGGCGCGCGTAGCGCCCGAACCGATCCCGAGGGCGTGCAATCCCAGCCGCATCGGGCGATCGTCTCACGTCGCGAGCGGCGAGACACCCGCGACGAGCAGCGCGATCACCTTGACGATTTCGAGACCGACGTACGCCCAGTGCGCGCGTGACCTTGGCCCTTCGCCGCCGGCGAGCACGGTGTCGGACCGACGGGTGAGCCGCGGCCGCACTGCCAGCACCTGCGCCAACAGGGTGACGACGGCGACGCCTGTCGCGGCCGCGATGCCCGTCGTCGGCGGCGTGATCGCAAAGCACGCGACAACAATGGCCGCCAGCGCGAGCTCGCAGGCGTTGAGCGCACGAAAGACCAAGCGGCCGATGCCAAGGCCGATCTGCAGCGTGACGCCCGGAGCGCGGAATTTCAGCGGGGTCTCGATGAAGGAGATCGCCAGCACCATGCCCAGCCACACGAACACCGCGGCAACAGCGATTGCCACAGCTGTATCCACGGCTGGAGAGCCTACGAGAGCAGTCGGGCGAGAACCGCGACGTGGCTGATGTCCAGATCCCCGGCGGCGGTGACCAGGGTGACCGGGCCGCCGCGCAACACGTCGCGCAGTTCGGCGAGTGCGGCAGCCCCCTCCTCGGTCTCGAGCTCTGCGGCGTAGCGCGCGGTGAATTCGTCGAACCGCGCGGGCTCGTGTGAGTACCACTTGCGAAGTTCGGTGGACGGCGCGACCTTCGGTATCCACCGGCCGACCCGTGGATCACCCTTGCGGAAGCCCCGCGGCCACAACCGGTCGACCAGCACCCGCTCACCATCGTCGGGACCAGGATCCTCGTAGACGCGCGCGACCCTGATGCGTCGACGGGCACTCATGGAGTGGAATCGTAAAAGCATGAACGTCGATCGGGCCGCAGAATTGCAGCGTTGGCAGGACTCGGGAGCGGTGTGGGAGGTGATCTCCCGGAGCGCCAGCCGCGTGACGGTGGCTCTGTTGCGCTGCGACGGCGGTGAGGAGGTCGACCGGTTCACGTCGGACGATCCGCGCCTGCTGTCGTTCATCGGCGACCGGTTGACGAGCGAGGAATGACAGTGGAGCTGGGGAAGCTGACGTTTGTACCGGCGAGCGCAGCGCCCGAGCTCGTCGCCGAACCCGCGCGGTCACATCTGCAAGATGGGCTCTGGGTCAGCTCGATCGATCCCGATCTCGCCGACACCGCGGCGTTCTGCGAGCACTATGACATCGGTCTGGACATCTCGGCCAACTGCGTCGTCGTTGAGGCGCGCCGCGCCGACCGGGTCTGGTTCGCGGCCTGTCTCGTGCTCGCCACCACGCGCGCCGACGTGAACGGCGTCGTCCGCAAACACCTTGGCGCACGCAAGATTTCATTCGCCCCGATGGACCGCGCGGTCGCGCTCACCGGTATGGAATACGGCGGCATCACACCCGTCGGTTTGCCCGCGGACTGGCCAATACTGATCGACCTGAACGTGATTGATCAGGCACGCGTGGTCATTGGAAGCGGCATTCGCGGTTCGAAACTGCTGGCCACCTCTGAGGTGCTGGCCTCACTGCCGAACGCGGAAGTGCTGGCGATCGCCAAGCACTAATTCGTCCAACGTGAACCTATGTACGAAGAATCGGCGGAATTTCGTACACAACCTCACGCTCGCCTGCGGAACCTCGGCGAGCGGCGCGTCGTCGTATCGATGTGGCACTCGACTGGCCGTTCCTGGGAACCGAGGCGTTGGCGCGCGGCGTCGTCAACCGCTATCAACTGAGCTCGCGCTACGACGCGGTGTTTCGCAACGTGTACGTCCCGAAAGGGCAAACATTGACCGCTGCCGACAAAGCGATCGCCGCGTGGCTGTGGTCGGGACGCCGCGCGACGGTGGCAGGACTGTCGGCGGCCGCATTGCTGGGTACCCGGTGGATCGACGCGAAGCGGCCAGCTGAACTGAATCATCCGAGTCGACACAAGACGAAGGGCATCGTCCTGCATAGCGACGAATTGTGGGACGACGAAAGCTGTTTCGTAAGGAGCGTTCCCGTCACGACCGCGGCGCGAACGGCGTTCGACCTCGGCCGCAGGCGTGGCCTGACGACGGCGGTCATCCGCCTCGATGCGCTCATGCAGGCCACCAATGTCAAGCCAACCGAGGTGGTGTCGATCGCCGACCGCCACCGCGGTGCGCGGGGGACGTTGCACTTGCGCGAGGCGTTGAGCTTGGCCGATGCAGGCGCGGAGTCGCCCCAGGAGACACGCACGCGGCTTCTCCTGACGTCGGCCGGTTTACGGCCACAGCGCACGCAAATCGAGGTGTTCGACGACTTCGGCGGTTTCGTGCACCGCATCGATATGGGCTGGGACGAGTGGCGGGTCGGCGTCGAATACGACGGCATCCAACATTGGACCGACCCTGACGTACGCAACCGCGATATCGACTGGCAGGCCGAAGTGGAAGAGCTCGGTTGGCGCATCGTCCGCGTCAGCGCCGACATGCTGCGCTACCGACAAGCCACCATCGTCGCGCGCACCCGCACGGCGCTGCGCGCCGCCGGAGCGCCGGTCTAGCAACCGAACGTGAAGCTATGTGGAAGGATCGCGAAAATCTCGCACACAAGCTCACGTTCGGCCGGGATCCTAAACCGCGACGTCGTCGTGATCCGTTGAGACCGACAGGTCGCGCCAGGCCTGTTGCTCCTCGGCGACAAAGGTGAGTTTGTCGGCAACCAAACTGAACGAGTCGCGGCCCAGCTGGATGCGCAACGGCGGCCCCTCGGCTGAACCTATCTCGACGATTGCCGCGGCGGCCTTCACCGGGTCGCCGGGCTGGGCGTGGTTGACGTCGGTGGCGTGTCGCCGGGTGGCGCCCGCGGTTTCGGCGTAGTCGTCGATGACCGTGCCCTCGGTGCTCAGGCTGGAGGCATCGAGGAAGTCGGTGCGGAAATAGCCTGGCTCCACGATGACGACGTCGATGCCGAGCGGGCCGACTTCGCGTGCAAGCGCTTCCGAGAAACCCTCGACGGCGAACTTCGTGGCGCAGTAGATGCCCCAGCCGGCCGAGCCGATGAAACCACCGACCGAGGACAGGTTGATGATGCGCCCGGACCGCTGCGCCCGTAGCGTCGGGAGGACCGCACGCAGGACATTGAGGATGCCGAAGACGTTGGTGTCGAAGACCGCCCGGGCCGCATTGTCACTGGCTTCCTCAACCGCCGACAGCAAGCCGCGACCCGCGTTGTTGACCACCACGTCGATGCGGCCGAACCGCTGCACGGCCGCTTCGACCGCCGCGGCGGCCTGCGCCTCGTCCAGCACGTCGAGCGCCACCGGCAGGAGGTGATCACCCGCGTCCGGGAACCGGGCGGCGACAGCATGCGGATCGCGCGCGGTCGCGACGACGGAATGCCCTGCGGTAAGCGCCTTCTCGACGATCTCCGCGCCGAAGCCACGGGAAGCACCAGGGATGAACCAGACGCCCATAGTACCATTCCTTTCGATTAG
>JAJKIB010000256.1 GCA_021154745.1 Mycobacterium sp. | reverse complement strand
CCCAGGACGACCGTCCATGCCCGATCAGGTCCGGTGCGACGATTGCGAACTCGGGCAAGTGCCGCGTGGCGAGCGTCTGCCAGCGTTGGCCGTGGCCGGTCAAGCCGTGGACGGCCAGAATCTGGGGCGGACGGGTCGGTCCGTATCGATGGACGTGCAGCAGATCGGTCACCGCATTGATGCTGCCAGCTGGTGATGACGGCGGCTTGTCGGACCCCCGTGGTGTCATGCGTTCATGTCCGCACCGCAGACCGAACTCACGCCCACCGCGCTGACCGAACCGGAGATGCGTGGTGTGGTTCGCGTGCTTGGCGGCGCGGGCACCGGCAAGAGCAGCCTGCTGATCGAGGCCGCGACGGCTCACATCGCCGCGGGCAGTGATCCGGAATCGGTTCTGCTGCTGACGGGTTCGGCCCGCCTCGGCAGCCAGGCACGTGCGGCGATCACGTCGGCGTTGTTGTCCGCGGGCAGTCGCGCGGTGGTCCGCGAACCGTTGGTCCGCACAGTGCACTCGTACGCGTTCGCGGTGCTGCGGCTGGCGGCGCAGCGCAATGGCGACCCACCGCCGCGGTTGATCACCAGCGCCGAGCAGGACGGCATCATCCGCGAACTGCTCGCGGGCGACCTGGAGGACGGCGAGGCCTCCCCGGTGTCCTGGCCCACCCAGCTGCGGCCGGCGTTGAGCACCATGGGGTTCGCCAATGAATTGCGCGACCTGATGGCTCGCTGCACCGAACGCGGTGTGGATCCCGTTGCACTGCAACGCATCGGGCGAACCTGCGGCCGGCCGGAATGGTTGGCCGCGGGCCAGTTCGCGCAGGCCTACGAGCAGATCATGCTGCTGCGCTCCGCCGTTGGCATGGCAGCGCCACAGGCAACGGTGCCTGCGTTGGGCGCGGCCGAACTCGTCGGTGCCGCACTCGAAGCGTTCGCGATCGACGCGGACCTGCTGGCGTCCGAGCGCAACAGGATCAAACTGCTTCTCGTCGATGATGCGCAGCACCTCGACCCGCAGGCGGCTCGGCTGGTTCGCGTGCTGTCGGCGGGCGCCGAGCTGACCGTCATCGCCGGAGACGCCACCCAGTCGGTGTTCGGTTATCGCGGCGCTGATCCGTCGCTGTTGCGTGGCGACGAGCCTGCGATCACCCTCACCCGGTCGCTGCGTTGCGCACCAGCCATCGCGGACGCCATCACCGCCGTCGCGCGGCGACTGCCGGGCGCCTGCGCGGCACGTGACGTGAGCGGTGCCGAGGAGCGGCCGGGCTCGCTGACCGTGCAGATCGCCGCGACGCCGCACGCAGAATCGGCGTTGATCGCCGATGCCCTGCGACGCGCACACCTCGTCGGCGGCGTGCCGTGGGCACAGATGGCGGTGATCGTGCGGTCGGTGCCGCGGTTCGGCGCGGCACTGGCGCGTGCCCTTGTCTCCGCGGGGGTGCCGGTGGAGTCGCCGGTGCCCAGCGCTCCGCTGGCCGATCAGCCCGCGGTGCGGGCGCTGCTCACGGTGCTCGACGCGACGGCGCATGGTCTGGACGGCGACCGGGCCCTGTTGCTGCTGACCGGGCCGATCGGCCGGGTCGATCCGGTGTCGCTGCGTCAGCTGCGACGGGCGCTGCGCCGCGCTGATGGCTCCCAGCTGCCCCGGGAATTCACCGACCTGCTCGTCGAGGCACTCGACAGTGAAACCGACGCGCTCTCGGCCGATCAGGGCCGCCCATTGCGGCGGGTTCGCGCCGTGCTCGCGGCGGCGCGGAGCAGCGCCGCCGACGGGCAAGACCCGCGCTACACGCTGTGGCAGGCCTGGCATCGGTCCGGCTTACAGCGGCGCTGGCTTGCCGCCAGCGAGCGCGGCGGTCTGGCAGGCGCGCAGGCCGACCGTGACCTGGACTCGGTCACCGCACTGTTCGATGTGGCCGAGCAGTACGTGACGCGGACCGCGGGCGCGTCGCTGCGCGGCCTGGTCGACCACATCGAGGCGATGGGGCTGCCGGCAAGCCTCCGCGATCAACGGCCGGAGTCCGACGCGGTCGCGATCCTCAGCGCCCACGCGGCGCTCGGCCGGGAATGGGACTTCGTCGTCATCGCGGGCCTGCAGGAAGGACTGTGGCCCAACACGACTCCCCGCGGTGGCGTGTTGGGCACCCAGCAGCTCGTCGACGTGATGGACGGCGTCGCGACGGAAGTCGACCGCGGATTGTCGAGCAGGGCGCCGCTGCTTGCCGAGGAACGCAGGCTGTTGATCGCCGCCATGGGCCGCGCCCGCGGCCGCCTGCTGGTGACCGCGGTTGACAGCGACAGTGGCGACGAGTCGATGCTGCCGTCGCCGTTCTGTTACGAGCTGGCGGCCCTGGCGACCGACCCCGATCCCGAGTCCGGCCCACCCGAACCCATTCGTGCGCCGCGGGTGCTGGCTCCGCCCGCGCTGGTCGGCCGGCTGCGCGCGGTGGTGTGCGCAGCGCCGGACGCGGTCGACGATCCGGTACGACTCTGCGCGGCAACACAACTGGCGCGGCTCGCAGAGGCCGGGATCGCCGGCGCCGACCCCGCCCAGTGGTACGGCATGACGCCGTTGTCCAGCGACGAGCCGCTGTGGAATGGCGACGACCACGTCGTGACGCTGTCACCGTCGACACTGCAGACGCTGACCGACTGCCCGCTGCGCTGGCTCCTCGAACGCCACGGCGGCTCCGACGGACGAGATGTGCGCTCCGCTATCGGCTCATTGCTGCACGCGCTGGTCGCCGAGCCCGGTAATACCGAGAGTCAGATGCTCAGTGAACTCGAAAAGCTTTGGAGCAAACTGCCGTTCGACTCGCAGTGGTATTCGGACAACGAGCTGGCGCGGCACCGCGCGATGCTGTCGACATTCGCGCAGTGGCGTGCGCAGACCCGTAATGAGCTCACCGAGGTGGGCACCGAGATCGGGGTCGACGGCACGGTCGGTGCCGGGGTGCGGGTGCGCGGCCGCCTCGACCGGCTCGAACGCGACGGTGCAGGCCGGTTGGTGGTGGTCGACATCAAGACCGGCAAGACGCCGGTTAGCAAGGACGACGCGCAACGCCACGCCCAGCTGGCGATGTACCAGCTCGCTGTCGCGGAAGGTCTACTGCCGCAGGGCGATACGCCAGGCGGAGGGCGGTTGGTCTATCTGGGAAAGACGGGAGCCGGCGGTGCCACCGAGCGCGAGCAGGACCCGCAGACCGCGGACACCCGCGCGGAGTGGCTCGAGCTGGTGGAGCAAGCCGCGGCCGCCACCCAGGGACCGGAGTTCATCGCGCGGATCAACGACGGCTGTGCGCACTGCCCGGTGCGGGCCATCTGTCCGGCTCAGGTCGCCACCGGAGGACGACCGTGACGCCGCGCTACAGCCCGGCCGAACTCGCTTCGGCGCTCGGCTTTTTCGCCCCCACCGACGAACAGGCAGCGGTGATCGCCGCGCCACCAGGGCCGCTCGTTGTCATCGCGGGCGCCGGCGCGGGCAAGACGGAAACCATGGCGGCCCGAGTGGTGTGGCTGGTCGCCAACGGCTACGCCCGCCCCGGCGAGGTGCTAGGCCTGACGTTCACCCGCAAGGCCGCCGGTCAATTGCTGCGCCGGGTCCGCACCCGGCTGGCGCGGCTGGCAGGCGCCGGCCTCATTCCCGGTGGCTCTGGTATTGCGGACGTGGGCGACGACCCCGCCACCGTCAGCACCTATCACGCGTTCGCCGGGAACCTGCTGCGCGAGCACGGCCTGCTGTTACCCGTCGAACCCGACACCCGATTGCTCGGCGAAACCGAGTTGTGGCAGTTGGCGTTTCGCGTCGTGTGCGAGTTTCCGGAGCACCTCGACACCGACAAGACTCCGGCTGCGGTGACCGCGATGGTGCTGCGCCTCGCGGGCCAGCTGGCCGAACACCTCGTGGACACCACGCAGCTGCGAGACACCCACGTCGAGCTGGAACGGCTGGTGCACACCCTGCCGGCAGGCCCCTATCAGCGCGACCGCGGGCCCAGCCAGTGGCTGCTGCGCATGCTGGCCACCCAGACCGAGCGCACCCAACTGGTTCCGCTGATCGACGCCCTGCACGCGCGCATGCGGGCCGAGAAGGTCATGGACTTCGGCATGCAGATGGCCTCGGCCGCACGGCTGGCGTCGACGTTCCCGCAAGTCGGCGAGCAGCTCCGTCAGCGGTATCGGGTCGTGTTGCTCGACGAGTACCAGGACACCGGACACGCACAGCGGGTGGCGCTGTCCTCACTGTTCGGCTGCGGCGTCGACGACGACCTGGCCCTGACGGCCGTCGGGGATCCGATCCAGTCGATCTACGGGTGGCGGGGCGCGTCGGCGACCAATTTGCCGCGGTTCACCACCGACTTCCCGCTTGCGGACGGAACGCCTGCGCCGACGCTGGAGCTGCGCACCAGCTGGCGCAATCCACCGCGGGCGCTGTATCTGGCGAACGCGGTGTCCGCCGAGGCGCGGCGCCGGTCAGTGGCGGTGCGGGCGCTGCGGCCGCGGCCCGACGCCCAGCCGGGCGTCATCCGATGCGCGCTGCTGACCGACGTGGCAACCGAACGCGATTGGGTCGCAGACCATTTGGCACGGATCTATCACCGCGACGACGGCTCTGCCGCCCCGACGGCGGCGGTGCTGGTGCGCCGCAACGCCGATGCCGCGCCGATGGCCGACGCCCTTGCGGCGCGCGGCGTCCCCGTCGAGGTCGTCGGACTCGCCGGGTTGCTCGCCGTGCCCGAGGTTGCCGACTTGGTGGCAACGCTGCGTCTGGTGGCCGATCCGACCGCGGGCGCCGCCGCGATGCGGGTGCTGACCGGGCCGCGGTGGCGGCTGGGTGGCCGCGACATCGCCGCGCTGTGGCGACGCGCCGTCGAACTCGATGACCGACCGACAGGCGAGACCACCACCGAGCAGATCATCTCGCAGGCAGCCGGCGACGCCGACGCGGCCTGCCTGGCCGACGCGATCTGCGATCCCGGGCGTGCGGAAGCGTATTCCGCGGCCGGCCACAGCCGGATCGTCGCACTCGGCCGCGAGCTGACCGCGCTGCGCGCCCATCTGACGCATCCGCTGCCCGATCTCGTCGCCGAGGTGCGCCGGGTACTCGGCGTCGATACCGAGGTTCGGGCGGCAAGACCCGTGGCATCGGGCTGGTCGGGAACCGAGCACCTGGACGCGTTCGCCGACGTGGTGGCCGACTTCGCCGCTCGGCCCGGCGCGACGGTGCCGGCTCTGCTGGCGTACCTGGATGCCGCCGAGCAGGTGGAGAACGGCCTGGCCCCCGCCGAGGTGTCCGTCGCCAACGACAGGGTGCAGATCCTCACCGTGCACGCCGCCAAGGGCTTGGAGTGGCAGGTGGTGGCGGTGCCGCACCTGAGCGGTCGGATATTCCCGTCGACGGCGTCGACGCGCACCTGGCTCACCGACGCGGGTGATCTGCCGCCGCTGCTGCGTGGCGACCGGGCCACCGTGTCCGAGCACGGCATCCCAGTGCTCGACACGTCAGACGTCAACGATCGGAAGCGGTTGTCCGACAAGATCTCCGATCACAGACGGCGCCTCGAGCAGCGCCGCATCGACGAGGAGCGAAGGCTGCTGTACGTGGCGCTCACCCGCGCCGAGGACACTCTGCTGCTGTCGGGTCACCATTGGGGCGCCACCGGGTCCAAACCCCGTGGCCCCTCCGATTTCCTCTGCGAGCTCAAGGACATCATCGAGACGTCCGAAAACAACACAGCCGCGGGCGATCCCTGCGGCGTCGTCGAACACTGGGCTCCAACACCGCCCGATGGTGAGCCGAACCCCTTGCGCAACAGGGCAATCGAGGCGCTCTGGCCCACCGACCCCGTCGGCGCGCAGAGAAGAGACGTGGACACCGGCGCGGCGATGGTGACGCAGGCGATGTCGGGCGGTCTCGATGCGAACACCTCAGATGTCGACGGATGGGCAGCCGACGTCGACGCCCTGTTGGCCGAGCGCGACCGCGCGGCCGACCAGACCGTGATGCCGCTGCCCGCGCAGCTGTCGGTGAGCACGCTGGTCGAGTTCGGCCGCGACCCCGACGGCGTCGCGCAGCGACTGCGCCGCCGGCTGCCCGCCCGGCCCGACCCGCATGCCTTGTTGGGCACCGCTTTTCACGACTGGGTGCAGCGCTTCTTCCACGCCGAGCGGCTGTTCGACCTCGACGACCTGCCCGGCGCCGTCGACCGTGACGCCGGCGACACCGATGATCTCGCGGAGCTGCAGGCGGCGTTCGCGGTGTCCCCGTGGGCCGCCCGCACGCCGGTCGATGTGGAGGTTCCGTTCGACATGGTCATCGGCGGGCGCGTGGTGCGGGGGCGCATCGACGCGATCTTCGCCGAGGACGATGGCGGCACCACGGTGGTGGACTGGAAGACCGGCGAACCGCCCGACACTCCGGAAGCCAAGCAGCATGCGGCGATTCAGCTCGCGGTGTACCGGCTGGCGTGGGCGCAACTACATGGCTGCCCGGTGGAATCGGTACGCGCGGCATTCCACTACGTACGGTCCGGACGAACCGTCAGCCCCGACACGTTGCCCGGCACCGACGACATCGTCGCGCTGCTGGATGCTCACGCGGCCTAAGCCGCGACCGCGCGGGGGAACCGCGACCACGTCGATAAGGACCCCGCCGGGGAGTAACTCTGCATCGGAGACGTCCGTGACCGACCACTGGCCTGGCCGCTCAAGCCATACCGCCCGCATGTCATCGGCATTGCCGAATCAAGTTTGGCGCAAACGCTGCCTAGGAGCTGCGATACACCTTTAGCGCCGCGGTGATCATCGGAATCTGCAGCGGCAGGCGGGCGATCGCGCCCAGCCGCATGAACAGAGGCTTGTCCTTCCACAGTCGCACCATGTTGAGGTTCGCAGGAAACACCGCGAGAAAAAGGGCGACCGCCGACAACGCGCCGAGCTTGCGGGTGCGCGGAGACAGCAGCAGCGCACCGGTCGCGAACTCCGCCGCGCCCGACGCATAGGTATAGAACCGCCGACTGCCCGGCAGCTCGACCGGAACGATCACATCGAACGGCTTGGGCGCCGCGAAGTGCAGGGTGCCCATGCCCATCAACAGAGCGCCGAGGCGCAAGGCGGGGGCCGGGCTGGCGATCTGCTGCAGTTCGGGTGGAGGAGAGACCATGATTACATTGTGTCGTGCAACGGGTCTTTCCGATGACAGGTTGTCGTGGCCAAAGGTAAATTGCGGCGGCGGCTCGCGGCGATCGAAGAGAACCTGTCGGCTCGGCCCGATGCCGCGCTCGTCGACATCCTTCGCATTCCCGAGCCGTTCATCAGCCCTGGCCAGCGCATCATCAGGCGCATCATCTACGCGACGCTCGCGCTGTTCGCCGCGGTGGTGATCGTCTATCTGGACCGGCACGGCTATCGTGACGTCGAGAGCAGGCCAGACCCCAACGACCCGCTGTCTTTCCTCGATTGCCTGTACTACGCGACGGTGTCACTGTCGACCACGGGCTACGGCGACATCACCCCGGTCACTCCGTCGGCCCGGCTGATCAATGTCCTGGTGATCACCCCGTTGCGGATCGCGTTCCTGATCGTCCTGATCGGTACGACCGTGGAAACGCTGACGACACAGTCGCGCCAGGCATTGAAGATCCAGCGATGGAGGAGCAGAGTGCGCAACCACACCGTCGTCATCGGATACGGCACCAAGGGCAGGACAGCGGTGGCCGCGATGGTCGGCGACGAGGTGGCACCCGCCGACATCGTCGTCGTCGACGAGAACGCCTCAGCACTCGAGCGCGCGAAGAGTGCGGGACTGGTCACCGTGCACGGCGACGCGACCAAGTCCGAGGTGCTGCGGCTGGCCAGCGCCCAGCACGCGAAATCGATCATCGTCGCGACCGATGACGACGCCAGCGCGGTTCTGGTCACCTTGACCGCCCGGGAGCTCGCGCCCACAGCCAAGATCATCGCCGCGGCCAGGGAAGCCGAGAATCAGCACCTGCTGCGCCAGTCCGGTGCGGACTCCACGGTCGTGTCGGCCGAGACCGCGGGCCGGCTGCTGGGCATAGCGACGCAGACCCCCAGTGTTGTCGAGATGATGGAAGACCTACTGACACCCGACGCCGGGTTCGCGCTGGCGGAACGCGAGGTCACCCCGAAGGAGGCCGGCGGTTCGCCGCGGCACCTGACCGACATCGTGCTGGGCGTCGTTCGCAACGGCGAGCTCGTGCGCGTCGACGAGCCCGAGGTCGACGCCCTGGAACTCGGTGACCGGCTGCTGTACATCCGCAGCGCAGAAGCCGAAAGATGACACGCGGCGGACAGGAGGCGGCGACCGGGCGATGAGACAGTTCCAGCTTCGCAACGTCCCGCTGCTGTCCCGAGTGGGTGCCGACCGCGCCGATGCGCTGCGCACCGATGTCGACGCGGCCGTGGCGGGATGGCCCGACGCCCTGCTGCTCAGGGTCGACCGTCGCAACCAGGTCCTGATCTCCGGTGGCCAGGTGGTGCTCGGTCAGGCGGCCAAGCTGGGCGACAAGCCGCCGGAGAACGCCGTGTTCCTGGGCCGGCTGGCCGACGGTCGGCACGTGTGGGCGATTCGCGCCGCACTGGAGGGACCCGACGATCCGCACACCGAAACAGAAGTGCTCGACCTGCGCCGCGCCGGGCAGATCTTCGACGACGTCAGCGCGCAACTGGTCGCGACGGCCACCGCCCTGCTGAATTGGCATGACAATGCGCGGTTCAGCGCGCTCGACGGCGCCCCGACCAAGTCGATCAAGGGCGGCTGGTCGAGGGTCAACTCGGCGAACGGCCACGAGGAGTTTCCCCGCATCGACCCCGCGGTGATCTGCCTCGTCCACGACGGCCACGACCGCGCGGTGCTGGCCCGGCAGACGGTGTGGCCCGAGCGGATGTTCTCGCTGCTGGCCGGTTTCGTCGAGGCCGGCGAGTCGTTCGAGGGCTGTGTCGCCCGCGAGATCGCCGAGGAGATCGGGCTGACCGTGACCAACGTCACCTACCTGGGCAGCCAGCCGTGGCCGTTTCCGCGGTCGCTCATGGTCGGGTTCCATGCCGTCGGCGACCCGGAGCAGGAGTTCTCGTTCAACGACGGCGAGATCGCCGAGGCGGCATGGTTCACCCGCGCCGAGATCCGGGAAGCGCTCGATCACGGCGATTGGAGTAGTGACTCACCGTCGCGGCTGTTGCTGCCGGGGTCGATCTCGATCGCCCGGGAGATCATCGAATCCTGGGCCGCGGAGGACTAGCGCTCGACTGCCGAGCAGACGCGAAACCCCCCATTTTCGCGAGATTTTGGGGGTTTCCGCGTCTGCTCGCGGGGAGACTAGCTGGCCAGCTTGGCCTTGACCTGGGCCCCGCTCGGGTTGGTCAGCGTCGAGCCGTCGGCGAACTTGAGCGTCGGCACCGTCTGATTGCCGTCGTTGACCGACGCCACGAATTCAGCTGCGGCGGGATCGGCTTCGATGTCGACCTCGGCGAACGGAATCCCCTCCGCTTTCAGAATCTTCTTCAAGCGGAAGCAATAGCCACACCACGAGGTGGTGTACATGGTCAGTCCAGAAGAACCAGCGGTCATAAGGCAGTCAACGTATCGGATACCCCCAAACATGCCCGCGCCGCGCCCGGCTTTTGTCACAGCGCCCTGCCAAGATGGACCGCATGTCGGTCGAGGCTCCTACGTCGCGCGACGAGCTCGTCGCTGACCTCGACGACGAACAGCGTGAAGCCGTGCTGGCTGCCCGCGGCCCGGTGTGTGTGCTGGCCGGCGCCGGGACGGGCAAGACGCGCACCATCACCCGCCGCATCGCCCACCTGGTCGCGACGGGACACGTCGCACCTCAGCAGGTGCTGGCGGTGACATTCACCCAGCGGGCCGCCGGCGAGATGCGCGCCCGGCTACGTGCGCTCGACGCTGCTTCCGGGGATGTCGGCACGTCATCCGTACAAGCGATGACATTTCACGCCGCGGCCCGCAGACAACTGTCGTACTTCTGGCCGCGCGTGGTCGGCGACACCGGGTGGCAGCTGCTCGACACGAAGTTCTCGGTCGTCGCCCAGGCCGCCAACCGCGCGGGCATGTCGACGAGCACCGACGACGTGCGCGACCTCGCAAGCGAAATCGAATGGGCCAAGGCATCTCTGATCAGCCCCGAAGGCTATGCCGCCGCGGTCGCGCAGGCCGGCCGTGACATCCCGTTCGACGCCGCGAAGATCGCGGCGGTCTACGCCGGATACGAATCGCTCAAGGCCCGTCGCGACGGCATGGCGCTGCTTGACTTCGACGATCTGCTGTTGCACACCGCCGCCGCGATCGAAAACGACGACGCGGTGGCACAGGAATTCCGCGACCGCTACCGCTGCTTCGTCGTCGACGAGTACCAGGACGTCACCCCGCTGCAGCAGCGGGTGCTCGACGCCTGGCTCGGTGCCCGCGACGACCTCACCGTGGTCGGCGACGCCAACCAGACGATCTACTCGTTCACCGGCGCCACACCGCGCTACCTGCTGGACTTTTCGCGGCGGTTTCCAGACGCAGCGGTGGTGCGGCTCGAGCGTGACTACCGGTCCACCCCGCAAGTGGTGTCGCTGGCGAACCGGGTGATCGCCGCCGCCCGCGGCCGGATGGCCGGAAGCAAGCTGCACCTAGTCGGCCAGCGCGACCCGGGGCCGAACCCGACGTTCACCGAACACCCCGACGAGGTCGCCGAGGCGGCAGCGGTGGCCAAGAAGATCAAGAACCTGGTCGAGTCGGGCACAGCGGCCTCGGAGATCGCGGTGCTCTACCGCATCAACGCGCAGTCAGAGGTCTACGAGGAGGCGCTCACCGAGGCGGGTGTCCCGTTCCAGGTGCGTGGCGGCGAAGGCTTCTTCAGCCGTCAGGAGATCCGCCAGGCGCTGCTGGCGCTGCAGCGCGCCGCCGAACGTGACGTGGAAGGAAACCTGCCCGAGATCGTGCGCGCGGTGCTCGAGCCGCTGGGTCTCACCGCCGAACCGCCCGCGGGCACGCGGGCCCGTGAACGGTGGGAAGCGTTGAGTGGCTTGGCCGAACTCGTCGACGAGGAGGTGGCGCAGCGGCCGTCGCTTGACCTGCGCGCCCTGCTCGCCGAGCTCCGTCAGCGCGCCGACGCGCGCCACCCACCGGTCGTGCAGGGCGTCACCCTGGCGTCGCTACACGCCGCCAAGGGCCTGGAATGGGATGCGGTATTCCTGGTCGGGCTTGCGGATAACACGCTACCCATCTCGCATGCGCTGGCGCATGGTCCCGACAGCGAGCCGGTCGAAGAGGAACGCCGGTTGCTGTATGTCGGAATCACCAGGGCCAGAGTGCATTTGGCGCTCAGCTGGGCCTTGGCGCGGGCGCCGGGCGGTCGGCAGAGCCGGCGGCCGTCACGCTTCCTCAACGGCATTGCCCCGCAGTCTCCCGGCGACGCCACCCCGAACCGGCCACGACGAGCGCGCGGCGCCACACCCCGTTGCCGCGTCTGCAACAACACGCTGACCACGCCGCCCGCGATCATGTTGCGTCGCTGCGAAAGCTGCCCGTCCGACATCGATGAGGTACTACTCGCCGAGCTGAAGGATTGGCGGCTGCGCATCTCAAAGGAAATGAGCGTGCCGGCCTATGTGGTGTTCACCGACAACACACTGATCGCGATCGCCGAGACGCTGCCCACCGACGATGCCGCGCTGGTCGCGATCCCCGGCATCGGTGCGCGCAAGCTCGAGCAGTACGGCGCCGACGTGCTTGCGATGGTCAAAGGCCGCCAATCGTCGTAAAAATCATGCCAAATCCGCTGGTCAGAAAATCGCTTGTCTGCTCGGCCTGTTAGGCTCTAGCCTCAAGATCACGAGAGTGACCTGACTCATCTACGAAAGGAGGGTGCCGAGATCATGGCGAGCATCAATGCGTTCACCGGCGTAGGCGTTGCCGGCATGTCGCGGACCCTCCACGTCGCTGAGACCGCGGCCGTCGCCGCGGCACATCCCGCGTTTTGGGCGTACGCCGCCGCGGGTGCCGCAGCTGCCATTCCGCCGCAGCGCAAGCGCCGCACCGCCACCGCGACTGGACAGTCCGTGGATCGGGGCACCACCTAGGTAGAGCCTCGAACGAAGCCGAAAGGCCACGGACCCGCAGTCAAGGATCCGTGGCCAATTTATTTGGGAAGCCATTCGGACCTCCGAATCCCTGGTCACGGACCCATCAGAAGAAAGATGGCCGACGAAACCAACGACCAGGAAGCAGAGGGCTGGACATGTCAGTCGAGGCATGCCGTGAAAGAACGATGCTGTCGGTGCCGTGTCATGTCGGCGACCCCGACTTGTGGTTCGCCGAGAATCCGCTCGACCTCGAGCGCGCCAAGGCGCTGTGCGCGGATTGCCCGATCCGCCGCGAGTACCTTTCCGCTGCGCTGGAACGCCAGGAACCGTGGGGCGTTTGGGGCGGGGAGATCATCGAGCGCGGCACGATCATCGCGCGTAAGCGCCCGCGTGGACGGCCACGCAAGAACACCGTGGAAAGCCCGGCAGCCGCTTAAGCGCTGCCGGGTTTTCCCGTTCGGTCGCTAGGCTGCTTCTTCGGCGAATCCCGGAATCAGTTCTGTGGCAAGGGCTCTGGTTGGAATATGTGCGTCAAGCTGGCAGGCGATGGCGACGTTTGAGGCGATGACTCGCAACGGGATCGCCAGCTTGGCGGGGATGTCCATCTGGCGTGCGGCCTTGATTTGCGCCACCGACCTGTCCATGTTGACCGCGGTCATCTTCTGCAGCCATTTACGGCTGTAGTGGAACACCTCAACTTCAAGCGGTTCGACGTACTGGCGCATCATGTCGTCCATCTCGCGCTTGGACACCTGCTCACCCTTCTGGATGAACCCGATCTTCTGCATGGTCGCCAGCAGGTTGTCGTAGTCGTCGTTGAGCGCATATCTCGTCGCCAGACCGATTTCGACGGGGATCCCGCCGGGCAGGGGAGCCACCGCCCCGAAGTCGATGACGCCCATCTTCTCGTCGGGCAGCAGCATGAAGTTTCCGGGATGCGCGTCGCCGTGCATCATCTCGAGCCGCCGCGGCGCGTCGTACGTGAGCTCGAAAAGCCGCCGGCCCATCAGATCCCGCTGCTCCTGTGTGCCGTCCCGGATGATGTGGGACAACGGGATGCCCTCAATCCATTCCTGGATCACGACTTTCGGCGCGCTGGCCACGATGTGTGGGACGACGAAGTGCGGATGGTTGTCGTACGCCTTGGCGAAGGCACGTTGATTGTCGGCCTCCAGTCGGTAGTCCAGTTCCATCTCGGTGCGCTCGATGAGTTCGTCGACCACGCCCTGCACGTCGGCGCCGGGGGAGATCTGTTTGAGCACACTGACCATGCGCTGCATGGTTTTCAGGTCGGCGCGCAACGCCTCGTCGGCGCCGGGGTACTGGATCTTGACCGCGACCTCGCGGCCGTCCGACCACACCGCCTTGTGCACCTGGCCGATACTGGCCGACGCCACCGGCGTGTCGTCGAACGATGCGAACCGTTCCCGCCATTTGGTGCCCAGTTGACCGTCCAGCACGCGGTGCACCTTGGCCGCGGCCAGCGGCGGGGCCTCCCTCTGCAGCTTGGTCAACGCCTCGCGGTACGGCTTGCCGTACTGCTCGGGGATCGCGGCCTCCATGACCGACAGCGCCTGCCCGACCTTCATCGCGCCGCCCTTGAGCTCACCGAGCACCGTGAACAACTGCTGGGCCGCCTTGTCCATCAACTCGGCGTTGACCTCGTCTTTCGACTTGCCGGTCAGCCGTTTACCGAAGCCCAACGCGGCCCGGCCAGCCATGCCGACGGGCAAGCTCGCCAGCTTGGCGTTGCGCGCAGCCCGACCCCGCTTGATGTCAGTCACCAGACCATCATCCATGACACTTCTGTGCGGACCCCAATGACTTGGCAACAAACGTTTTCAGCACCAGCAGCGAGGATGCCGCGACCACCGGCGCGCCACGATCGCTCCGGCGTTGACGTCGAATTCGAGCGTGGTATCCAGCGTCGGCGGGGGCTCCACCGAAGTCCCGACCGCCTCGCCCCGACGTACCGCCTTGATGACCCGGTCGACCTGGTTGAGCGCCAGCGCGGCCGTCGCCAGCACGGTAGCCCTGTCGGCACTGCCGACGGCGTCGCGCAGCTGCGATGCGACCGCGGGCCACGCCGCGTCACGGTCACTGCGGTGCAGATCCGCACATCCCAAACAGCTCGTCACACCCGGGACAACCAGTGGACCGACCAACCCGGCGCCGTCGCGCAGCCGCACCGGCAGGTGCGCCACCCTGCCCGTGTGCAGTTCGCGGACCACCCGCGGATCGGCGACCAGGAAATCCGAAAGCACCACGAGATCCGTCGTCTCAGGCGGTGCGGCTTGCGCGACGCGGCTGTGCGTCACTCGCGCACCTGAGCAACGCAGCGCGCCGGCCAGTAGATCCGACAGCGGGCCGCGGCCGTGGATGCGAATCGATGCGCACCGCGTGCGCCTGCGCTCGGCGGCCGTCGCCACGCCCGCATCGACCAGCGATCCGACCAGCTCACTCGCGTCCACCTCAAAGCGCGCCTGCAGATCTGCCAACGTCGCGCCGGACTGCAAGATCCGAAGCAGCTCAGCCAGCGCGGCGGAGCTCAGCCCTGCCGGCGGCCGTACCAGCACCGCGCGCCGGGGATCCCATCCCACCTGCACCGCCCCGTCGGGACGCAGCAACACCGGCATCGCAGGGTTGAGCGTGTAGCGCGTCATGGGCCGACTCTGCCACCAACACCGGCATACCCGGCGAGGTTATCCACAGGGCCTACGCGGCAACGGCCTCGATCACGCTCTGCGGGGAATCCGCTGTCAGAACTGCGGTGCGGCGCAGACCCGCCCGCTGCAGCAGGGTGTCGAATTCCTCCAGCGAGCGCTCACGCCCGTTGACGACGGCAAGCATGCTCAGGTCCATGAGTGCGCCAAGGCTGTCCTTGCCGTCATCGCCGACAACGAGTTCGACGATCGCGATGCGGCCGCCCGGCTCCATCGCCTTGCGGCAACTGCGCAGAATCTTCACGCAGCTCTCGTCGTCCCAGTCATGCAGGATGAACTTCAGCAGATATAGGTCACCGGCGGGCACGGCCTCGAAGAAGTCGCCGCCGACGACCTCGGTGCGCTCGGCGAAGCCGTTCCGAGCGATGTGCGCCTCCGCGTCTCGCGCGATGTTGGGCCGATCGAACACAATTCCATGCAGGGCCGGGTTCGCCTGCTGTAGCAGGGCGAGGAGCGCGCCGTTGGCGCCGCCGATGTCCACCGCGCGACGCACCGTCGTGGTGTCGATCTGATCGGCGAGTTCCGGCGCCCACACGGACGTGCCGCTGCTCATGCCCGCGCTGAATTCCTGTGCCAACGAAGGTTTCGCTCGAGGTAGTCGAAGAAGTCCATGCCGAGCGCGTTGTGTGCCTGGCTATGGCCCGTGCGCACCGAAGCGCCGAATCGCATCCACGGCAGCCACGACGCGCTGTTGGTGACCGCCATGACAAGGGCGCGTAGGGAACGAGGCGCGTCCGTGCGCGGCGTGCCGAGCAGCGCGGTGCCCCCAAACCTGCCGGCATCGTCGGTTGTGACCAATCCGAATGCGACGCAGGCGCGCATCAGTCGGAAGGTTGTGGCTGGCGCGCTGTGCTCACGTTCAGCGATCTCCTCCGCGGTGAGCGGGCCCGCGGCCAGACGATCCGCCAGCGAGAATTCCGCAGCGGTGCGGATGATCTGGCTCACGCAGTAGCCGAACATCATCTCGGTCATCTGCTGGTGGAGGTCGGTGCTCGAGTCAGCCGACGGTTGCGGCATCGTGTTCCCTTTCGACGGTGGGCCCGGTAGGACCCGTCGATCGGTACAAACGGACCGTCTGGCCGAAACCGTTCAACGCCTCAGGGAATTCTCAGTTTTCAGTGTTGTCGTCGCCTTTGTCGGAGCCTTTTTGCAGGTCGGCGATCGCTTGGTCGATGGCCTCATCCATGCCGCTGGTGTCCCCGCCGATCATCCTGTCGATGAAACCGGCCGGCTCGTCGAGATCCTCGGCGCTGGGTAACAGGTCGGGATGCTGCCAGACCGCGTCGCGGGCGTCGGCGCCGACGGCCTGAGTCAGGCGCTCCCACAGCACCGCCGCCTCCCGCAGCTTGCGCGGCCGCAGCTCCAAACCGACCAGTGTCGCGAATGTCTGCTCGGCCGGCCCGCCGGTGGCACGCCGCCTGCGCAGCGTCTCGCTCAGCGCGGACGTACCGGGGATGCGGTCACCGAGCGCGTCGGCGACGACCGTCTGCACCCAGCCCTCGATCAACGCCAGCAGCGTCTCCAGCCGCTCCAGCGCCGCGGTCTGCTCCGGCGTCGCCTTCGGTTCGAACATCCCCTGGCTCAGCAGCTGTTCCATGGCCGCCGGATCGGTCAGCGACTCCGGGTTGAATCCCCTGGCCATGTCTTCGATCCCGCTCATGTCGATCTTCATGCCTTTGGCGAAGGCCTCGACAGCGTTGAGCAGTTGGCTGGCCAGCCACGGCACATGGCTGAACAAGCGGTGATGCGCGGCCTCGCGGGCGGCAAGGAAGGTGATGATCTCGCTGCGCGGCAGCTCGAGTCCCTCGGCCAGCGAGTCGACAGCCTCAGGCATCAGCGCCGCCACTCCCTTGGGGCCCAGCGGCAACCCAATGTCGGTGGAGGTCAACACTTCTCGTGACAGCTTGCCCAGCGCCTGGCCGAGTTGCGACCCGAACGCCATGCCGCCCATCTGCGACATCATCGCCAGCAGCGGGCCTGCCATGCTCTTGGCCTCTTCGGGCAGCGCTGAGGCCCACACCGTCGAAATCTGTTCGGCGACCGGATCGCACAGCCGCTTCCAGGTGTCCAGCGTGTTGTCGATCCAGTCGTTGGGGGTCCACGCCACCGCCTTGGTGGTGCCCGCAGGGAGCGCGGTCGCCCCGTCCAGCCACGTCTCGGCCAGGTGCACGGCGTCGGCAATCGCGGCGCTGGTCTTTTCGGGCACCGGCGCGACGAAGCCGATCGAGCTCGACGCCAGCTGCCGGGCCAGGTCATAGTTCACCGGGCCGGATTGTGAACCGCCGGCCATCACGTTGCCGGCACCGCTGAACATTTCCCCGAGTCGGCTGAAGATCTGTCCGAGTTGGGACATGTCGAATTCGGACCCGCCACCCATGCCGAAGGGGTCCGAGCCGGAACCCGAATCGGGATCTTTGCGCTTGTCGCGCTCGGGGTCGTCCCCGGAGGAGAAGCCGAAAGGCAGGTCAGCCATGCCCCCAACGGTACTCATCGGCGGCACATCGTGCGGGTCGGCGGGTCACGCTCTGAGTGAACCTCCTCCGGCTCCAGCTAAGGCTCCAGCCAATGCTCACCCAGCGCGAACCTTTACTGTGGTCGCCGTGAACAGGCGGATTTTGACGCTGCTGGTCGCCTTGGTGCCGATCGTGGCGTTCGGGGTGCTGCTGTCGGTGGTGACGGTGCCCTACGTGTCGCTGGGCCCCGGCCCGACGTTCGACACGCTCGGCGAGGTCGAGGGCAAGCAGGTCGTCGACATCGAAGGCGCCGACCTCCACAAGACGTCGGGACATCTGAACATGACCACGGTGTCGCAGCGCGACGACCTGACGCTGGGGCAGGCGCTGACGCTGTGGATGTCGGGCCGTGAGCAGCTGGTTCCGCGTGACCTGGTATATCCGCCGGACAAGTCGAAGGACGAAATCGACCAGGCCAACACCACCGACTTCAAACGCTCCGAGGACAGCGCGGAGTACGCGGCGTTGAGCTTCCTCAAATACCCATCGGCGGTGACGGTGGAGAACGTCAGCGACCGCGGCCCGTCGGTCGGCAAGCTGCAGCGCGGCGACGCCATCGACGGCGTCAACGGCAAGCCGGTCGCCAACCTCGACCAGTTCACCACGCTGCTGAAGGCCACCAAACCCGGCGATCAACTGGTCCTCGACTACCGCCGCAAGAACTCTCCGGCGGGCATCGCCACCGTCACCCTGGGCTCCAACCCTGACCGCGACTACGGCTACCTCGGTGTCGGCGTGCTGGATGCGCCGTGGGCGCCGTTCTCCATCGATTTCAACCTCGCCAACATTGGCGGGCCCTCGGCCGGGCTGATGTTTTCCCTCGCGGTCGTCGACAAGCTCACCACGGGTGACCTCAACGACGGCAAGTTCGTCGCAGGCACCGGGACCATCGACAGCGATGGCAAGGTCGGCTCCATCGGCGGCATCACCCACAAGATGCTCGCGGCTCGCGAAGCAGGCGCCACCGTCTTCCTGGTGCCCGCCGACAACTGTGACGAGGCCAAGACGGCCGACGACGGCCTGCAGCTGGTCAAGGTCGACAATCTGGGCCAGGCGGTCGATGCGCTGCACGCAATTTCCGCCGGTGGCGAACCTCCCCGTTGCTGAGAAGTTGCCGTGCGCCGAGTGCGTAGAGTTGGGGCCACGTCACAGTAGACGTTTGAGAACCCAAGACTGGAGTTGACGAGTGGGTATGCGGCCCGCGGCGCGAATGCCGAAGCTGACACGACGTAGCCGGATTCTGATCGCGGTGGCGCTGGCCGTCGTGCTGCTGTTGCTGTTCGGCCCGCGCATGGTCGATGCCTACGTGGACTGGTTGTGGTTCGGCGAGCTCGGCTACCGCTCGGTGTTCACCACGAAGATCGTCACCCGGGTCATCGTCTTCCTGGTGGCGGGGGTGGTGATGGGCACCATCGTGTTCGCCGCGCTTGCCCTGTCGTACCGCACGCGGCCGGTGTTCGTCCCGACCAACGGCCCCAACGATCCGGTGGCCCGCTACCGCACCGCGGTGATGACGCGGTTGCGGCTGGTCGGCATTGGCGTCCCGGTGCTTATCGGCGTGATAACCGGCTTCATCGTTCAGACGTCTTGGGACACCGTCCAGTTGTTCATCCACGGCGGCAGCTTCGGCATCGCTGACCCGCAGTTCGGAAAGGACCTCGGCTTCTACGCGTTCGACCTGCCTTTCTACAAGCTGGTGCTGGGGTATCTGTTCGCGGCGACGTTGCTGGCACTCATCGCCAACCTGGTGGGCCACTACCTCTTTGGCGGTATCCGACTGTCCGGCCGCACCGGTGCGCTGAGCCGCTCGGCGCGCATCCAGCTGATCACGCTGGTAGGTGTCCTGATGCTGCTCAAGGCCGTCGCGTACTGGACGGACCGCTACACACTGCTGAGCAACACTCGCCCGGGCAAGCCGTTCACCGGCGCCGGCTACACCGATATCAACGCGGTGCTGCCGGCCAAGCTGATTCTGCTGGCGATCGCCGTGATCTGCGCAGCGGCGGTGTTCTCCGCGATCGTGTTGCGTGACTTGCGCATTCCGGCTATCGGTGTGGTGCTGCTTCTGCTGAGTTCGCTGGTCGTGGGTTGGGGATGGCCGTTGGTCGTCGAGCAGATCAACGTGAAACCCAATGCTGCGCAAAAGGAAAGCGACTACATCAGCCGAAGTATCACGGCAACCAGGCAGGCGTATGGGTTGACTGGCGACACCGTCACGTACCGTGACTACAGCGGCAATACGCAGGCCAGCGCGCAACAGGTCGCCGCCGACCGGGCGACGACGTCGAACATCCGGCTGCTCGACCCGACCATCGTCGGGCCCGCGTTCACCCAGTTCCAGCAGGGCAAGAACTTCTATTACTTTCCCGATCAGCTGTCCATCGACCGCTACAACGGTCCCGATGGCAGCCTGCGCGACTACGTAGTGGCGGCGCGTGAACTCAACCCCGACAGGCTGATCGACAACCAGCGCGACTGGATCAACCGGCACTTCGTCTACACCCACGGTAATGGTTTCATCGCGTCGCCGGCGAACACCGTTCGCGGAGTCGCCAACGACCCCAACCAGAACGGCGGCTATCCGGAATTCTTGTCCAGCGTCGTCGGCGCCAACGGCAGCGTGATCTCGCCCGGGCCCGCCCCGCTGGACCAGCCGCGCGTCTACTTCGGCCCGGTCATCGCGAATACAGCGGACGACTACGCGATTGTCGGCAAGAACGGCAACGACCGCGAGTACGACTACGAGACCAACACCGAAACCAAGAACTACACCTACGGCGGCACTGGCGGCGTACCGATCGGCAACTGGCTGGCCCGTGCGGTCTTCGCAGCGAAGTTCTCCGAGCGAAAGCTGGTGTTCCCCAATCCGATCGGCGCAGACAGCAGGATACTGTTCAATCGTGACCCGTCCGAGCGGGTGAAGGCGGTGGCACCGTGGCTGACCACCGACACCAGCGTGTATCCGGCGATCGTGAACAAGCGGATGGTGTGGATCGTCGACGGGTACACCACGCTGGACAACTACCCGTATTCGCAGCTGACATCGCTGTCGTCGGCCACTGCCGATTCCAATGAGGTGGCGGTCAACCGGCTGGCGCCTGACAAGCAAGTGTCCTACATCCGAAACTCGGTGAAGGCCACCGTCGATGCCTACGACGGCACCGTCTCGCTGTACGCGCAGGATGAGAAGGACCCGGTGCTGCAGGCCTGGATGAAGGTGTTCCCTGGCACGGTCAAGCCCAAGAGCGAGATCTCGCCGGAGTTACAGGCCCATCTGCGCTATCCGGAGGACCTGTTCAAGGTGCAGCGCAGCCTGCTGGCCAAGTATCACGTGAACGACCCGGTGACGTTCTTCTCGACGTCGGATTTCTGGGACGTGCCGCTGGATCCCAACCCGACCGCGAGCAGCTTCCAGCCGCCGTACTACATCGTCGCCAAAAACCTTGCCGACAATGCTAATTCGGCGTCGTTCCAGCTGACCAGTGCCATGAACCGGTTCCGGCGCGACTTCCTGGCCGCCTACATCAGCGCAAGCTCTGATCCGTCGACGTACGGCAAGATCACGGTGTTGACGATCCCGGGTCAGGTCAACGGTCCGAAGCTGGCCAACAACGCGATCACGACGGACACGGCGGTCAGCCAGGACCTCGGCGT
>JAJKIB010000255.1 GCA_021154745.1 Mycobacterium sp. | reverse complement strand
GCAATGTCATCGATCTGCTCGTCGACGAACTCGCGGAAGCGACGGACGTCGTTTTTGTCGATCTTGATGCTTGCGACCGAGCGAAAGAACCGTTCGAACACCGGAATACCCGATGGATGGGTCGCTCGATACCTCCGCTCCAACGATCCAGACCTGCCTGAGCAGGCCAACCCTCAACGTTGGCATGTCGTCGGTGACACCGAACCGGACCCGCAGGCGCAATCTCGCCGGACCGGTTCGGCCTAACAGGTCAAGAGGCCAAGCGAACGGGCGTCGGACAATGTAGCGACAGCCGCTTGCGGCGCGCACATGCTGCCCCGGCGTGCCTACCCTCAGCGGTGTTTTTCGATCCGCCGAGCCGGTGTGGCGCCGAGCCCGCCTTTCGACCATTAACGCCATAAACATCAGGCCTCGGTGGTTAATCCCGTTGCCGTCAATGGATTCCCCTGACGCCTCAAGAACGCGCACCCGGAGGGCGAATTGAACAATCAGGCGGAAGGACAGCAAACACAAACCTGCTCCGTCACCGTCGACGTGAACCGATCCCCAACGAACAAGAGCGTCATATATGTCGGTGGCCAGCTGCTCCGCGGAGCAACCACGACGATGCGCAGGGTCGTGGCCAATGAATTGAACCGATCGCCGACACTACTGGCGCTCGATCTGTCCGGGGTGATTCGCATCGACGCCGAGGGAATCGATGCCCTGGTATCGGCGGCGACGCAAGCCGGCGAATCCGATATTTCGCTCTGCCTCGTCGGGGTGCACGGACACCCTGTCGGGACCGCGCTCGCCGACGCCGAGTTGTTGGAGCTCTTTGAGATTTTCGCAGCAGACAGCGACACGTAGGAGTCAGAGCGCGGGCCGCTGGATCGGCCTCCCCCGGTCCGGGGTCGACATCACCGGATTATCCAGCAGCGCAACGGTTCTGTCGTGCAGAGCGTCAACAACTCGGCCGGTGAAATACCCGACCTGGTCGGCTCTAGGTAGCGGGACGTTCCGCAACTTTGACCGCGATCTCTTGGGTCGTGGCGCCGCGGAGCACGGTCAACTGGACGCGGTCGCCCGGTTCGGTGCTGCGAAGTGCCGCGATGAGCTCCTCTGCCGTCGCGGTTTCCTGACCGTTGAAGGCGGTGACGATGTCGCCCGGTTGGATGCCTGCCTCCGCTGCCGGACTCGGCGTCGCGACCTGCATGACGACCACACCACTGGTGCGGTTGATTCCCAGCCGCCGCGCCATTTCGGGGGTCAGGGTGGCGGGCTGAATACCGATATAAGCATGTCGGGCGGTCCCGGTGGCCAGCACCTGGTCGGCGACGTCGACGACGGTCGCGGCCGGGATGGCGAAACCGAGGGCCACGGCACCCGCCGTCGGCGGAATGTAGGCCACGCTCATACCGACGACTTCTCCTTGCGCATCGAGTACCGCACCCCCAGAGTTGCCCGGCGAGATGGCGGCGTCGGTCTGGATCAGGTCTACCAGCGGTGCGCCGGTAGCAGCTGACCCGGGGACCTGGCGGTGTAGTCCCGAGATGATGCCGGATGTGACTGTGGCCTCGAATCCCAGCGGGCTGCCGATGACTACGGCGAGTTCACCGACTTGCGGTAGCGGTTTCTGAAATGTCGCAGCGGGCAAGCCTTTACGGTTGGCTTGGATGACGGCGAGGTCGGAAACCTCATCGGCGCCACGCACCTTTCCCGGCACCTGCTGCCCGTCGGCGAGAGCTACAGTGACGTCCTGCACGCCGGCGACCACGTGGGCATTGGTGACGATTGTGCCGTCGGCCTTATAGACAATGCCGCTCCCGAGGCCGGTCTGGGTGAGCACTGTGACGACCGAGGGCTCGACCTGTCGGACCAGCGCCGGTAGATCGGCGCCGGCTGCTGTGACTGGGGCCGTGGACCCGGTGGGTGCCGCGGGGGTACCCGTCGAGTCGGAGTTGGTCGAGCTGCTGCATGCGGCGAGAAGGGCGACCGTGACGGCGAGCAGCCGCAATATCCAAACCCAGGTCCGTACGGTCGACGATGGGTGCATCTGCTCAGCGCCTCCGTCTCCAATCAATGACTTCAGTGCCAGTTCCCGCGGCCCGGCACTCAGCTAGGTAGCACCGCTGCGGGACCGATGCGGACGCCAACCAGTTCCCGTCTTGTGTCCCTTCGGGGCCATATCAGCCCTCGTCACCGGCGCCACCGTTCGTATGAGAACCTTCGCACCCCAATGCCGCGATCGACATGGTCCTGTCAGTCCCAAGCCCGATACGCGCACCTGGCCTGACAGGTCGAAGAACGCCCAAGTCACTGTTCCTCGCCTCTGCGGTCGCAATGGCGCGGTCGATCACCAGCACCCAGCAGCAGGAGATCGACACCCGGAAGAGGGTTCTCGCCTCGACGTAGCGAGGTCGCGGTTCTTCCGTGCCGCGGCAGTCGCAGCAGCAGCCGCGAGGGGTTGTGGGTTCTCACCGCCACCGACATTCATGGCTGCCAATGGCGTGGTGTCTTCGCTCGTTAGTTAGGGATGCCCGTTCCGAGACCCCGCGGCTTCATCCGTTCACCGACGGAAATGGCCGCACCACACTGCTTCTGGCTGATCTGGTGTTCGTCGCGGCGCAGGACCCTTCCGAGTGGCAGGACGATTGAAACATCAACAAGCAGCGCTAGGTCGAGCTGCTCCACGCGTTTGACGCTCGCGATCTGGGCGGCCTTCGGCGAAGTGCAGCCGATCGACTCCTAGCGCCGGCGCCGGCTTACGACATCAGCACCTTGTCGTTGATGGCCGGGGCACTGCTATCACCCTGGAACACCAAGGGGTGAAGCACGTGGAAGCGCGGTGGCTTGCCGAGCGTCGGGATCGCTCGCCGCACATGCGCGCCAGCCGAACCGCGACCAATTGTTTGTCGCCGTCACCCGTAAGACGATCGCGAAGATATCTCGGACGCCGGCGTCTTGTTCACCGATGTGGCCGAACATAGCTTCGGTACATGACTACTGTGCTTATCACCGGCTGCTCGTCTGGCTACGGTTTGGCGACCGCGCACCGCTTCCTCCACGAGGGCTGGAACGTCGTAGCCACCATGCGAACCCCCCGTGAGGACGTGCTGCCTCGCTCAGACCGGGTACACCTCGTCGCCCTCGACGTCACCAGCCCGGATAGCATTGCCGACGCGATCGAGTCCGCCGGGCAGATCGATGTACTCGTCAACAATGCCGGCATCGGTGCTGTCGGCGTCTTCGAGGCCAATCCGATGGAGGTCTCTCGAGAGTTGTTCGAGACCAACACCTTCGGTGTCATGGCCATGACACAAGCCGTGGTGCCCCAGATGCGTGCGCGGCGATCGGGCGTCATCGTCAATGTCACCTCCAGCGTGACCTTGGTGGCGATGCCACCTGGCCGCGGCGTACACCGCCAGCAAGATGGCCATCGAAGGTTTCACGGGCTCGCTTGCACTCGAGCTCGGCTTCTTCGGCGTGCGGGCCAAGCTCGTGGAACCGGGATACGGCCCGTCAACGGCGTTCGCCAAAATGGCTCCGGGCGGATGGCGGGGATGTTCCCACCCGAGTACCAACAGTTCGCGGAGCCGATCATGGATTCGTTCGGTCAGCCCGGAGCGGTGACCACCCCGCAGGATGTGGCCGACGTCGTTTATCACGCGGCCACCGACACGTCCGAGCAGCTCCGGTTCCCGGCCGGTGCCGACGCGGTTGCGCTGGCGAAGGCCAAATAGCAGGCCGATCCTCCGTTAGCGTTGCCATGTGGACACGCGAGATGCAGGAGTCGGCGACGACCCCGGTCCGTTGGAGATCCTAATGTCTCTGCTGCGCCCCGAAGCTGTGCTGTCGAAGATCGTCACCGGCGGCGGCGAGTGGGGCGTCCGAAAGCCCCGTTACGGAGATCCCGCCTTCTGGCTGATGCTGCAGGGTTCGTATGTGCTGGAACCGAATGGGCTTGACGCCATAGAACTGCGGCACGGAGACTTCCTCCTGTTTCCCGAGACACCTGGCTTCACGCTCGGCGCCAGCCGCGATGTCGAGGCCACCGACGCCGCGCTCGATCACTCTCGGCACACCCGGCACGGCTCGAAGACAGAACCGGTGACGATGCGGATGCTCGGCGGGTACTTCCGGTTCGATCCCGCCAATGCGCCGCTGGTGGTTTCGCTGCTGCCGCGGGTGGTCCTAGTCCGTCACAACGAACCGGGGTCGGGGCGTTTGAGTCGGATCGTTGAGCTCATCGCCGACGAGGCCGATACCGCCAGCGCGTGCCGCGACGTGATCCTGCAGCGTCTCGTCGAGGTCTGTTGATCGAGGCGATGCGCGTCTACAAGTCGCCGGCGTTTGGCACAGGGCAGCGAGGGTTGATTGCGGGACTATCAGACCCTGTGCTTGCGCCTGCACTTCGCCAGATACATGCCGACATCGCCCGCGGCTGGACCGTCGAGCAGCTCGCGCGCGTCGCCTCGGCGTCGCGCGCAGTGTTCGCCCAACGCTTCACGCGCACCATCGGTATTCCGCCCATGCAATACCTTTTGGAGTGGCGGGTCGCGCTGGCCAAGGATCTGCTCCGGACCGAGCGGATGTCCACGGCGCAGGTGGCCGACCGCGTCGGCTATCAGTCCGCCAGCGCCTTCACCACTGCCTTCACCCGTCTCACCGGATGCGCTCCCACCGAGTTCGTGCGCCGGCCCGCCTGAGATCCGCCGTTACACCGACAGGACGCGGCCCTCTCGGGCGGGCATGGTGCCGTCGATCAACGCGGTGTAGACGGCATTGACGGCTGTGGCCGGCATCTCGACAACAACAACGGTTGTAGTAGTGGGGGCAGCCGGACGACGGCCGCCATGATGAACGACGGGATGTCCAGATGGCGGAGATTGACAAGAAACGCCGGTCTACCTTGACAAGAGTTCGATGTGTCGGAGAAGGCTGTTAATTTTCGCTGCATCCTCAGGTTGGGTCAGATCCCATGAAGCCCCGATCGACTCTTCGCGCCAAATCCGCGCCTGCGGATCCACATCAACGGCTTCTCGTCCATCCGCCTCCGCTCAAGCGGTGTGCGTAGTCAGAATGCCGTGGTGCCGCCGTCGACAATCAACTCCATACCATTGACATAGCTTGAGTCGTCCGAGGCGAGGAACAGTGCGACCGTGGCAATCTCCTCCGGACTGCCCATCTTTCCCGCGGGACCAATGCCTCAAACTGCGCCTTCGTCTCCTCGTCGAACACCTGCTCTTGCATCGGCGTGGCGACCTGGCCCGGGATCAGCACGTTGACCCGGATCTTCCTGTCCTTCAACTCGGACAACCACACGCGGGCGTAGGCGTGCAGTACGGCCTTGCTCGCCGCATACACAGTCCAGGAAGGGTAGCCCCTGACCGAAGCGATTGACCCGGTCATGAAGATCGAGCCACCGTCGTTGAACAGTGGCAATGCCTTCTGCACCGTGAACAACGTGCCGCGCGCGTTCAGCCCGAAAGTGGCATCGAAATGCTGCTCTGTGATCTCGCCGAGCTTGCGCTCCTCGCCCATCCCGGCACTTGCCCACAACACGTCGACGGCGCCCTTTTCCCTCCGGACCGCGTCGAACAAGTGGTCCAGCTCGTCCAGGTTGGCCGAATCTGCCTGCACGCCAGTCACGTTCCGGCCGATCAACTTCACGGCATTGTCCAGAGCTTCCTGCCGCCGACCCGAGATGAAGACGTGAGCTCCTTGTTCAACGAACAACTTGGCACCGGCCAGAGCCATCCCACTTGATCCACCCGTGATCACCGCTACCTTGCCGTCAAGCTTTCCCACGATCACTCCATTCAGCGATTACCTGGCCGGCGAACTCAAGCATCTGGTCAAGGCTGGGGAACATTGCGAAGGCATCCACGATCGCCTCATCAGCACCGGACCCGGCTAAGCGCTCGAGCTTGCCGACAACCGAGTCGACGGACGTGCCCGGTTCGAGGTTGATCCGCATCGCCGTCTTCAGCGCGTCGGGATCGCGGCCGGCGTCCTGCGCCGCACGGCGCGCAATCGACCACAAGTGGTCAGTGACCTCGGCCTGCAGCCCCTCGACCCCGAGCCAGCCGGTGCCGATGCGGCCGACCCGGCGCATCGCGGCCTCGCTGGCACCGCCGATCCAGACGGGCGGACCGCCAGCCTGGACCGGGCGCAGGTCGGCATGGACCGGAGGCAGCGAGAAGAACTCGCTATCCCAGGACACCGGGGTGGTCGTCCACCACTGGTGCAGGAACGCCAGCAGGTCATCGAGCATCTGCCCGCGCCGGCGCCAGTCCGCGCCGCGGGCGATGTCATGTTCGTCCTTCATCCACCCGATTCCCACGCCCACGTCAAGGCGGCCGTCGCTGAGGACGTCGAGCGTGGTCAGCAACCGGGCCAGGTGCACCGGCTCGTAATAGAACGTGCTGAGTGTGCTGGCGTTTAGCCGTACCCTGCTGGTCGCCGTCGCGGCGACCGTCCACAGCAGCACCGGATCGAGATAACGGGTCATCTGCGGCGGGTATGGCTGCTCTTTGCCCGGATAGACGCTGTGCATATCAACCGGCGTTACCAGGCGATCGCCGACCCACAGCGTGTCGTAGCCAAGGTCCTCGAGTCCGCGGCAGAACGTACTCAGACCAGCGGCGCTGCTGATAGCGGGCCCGACTATGGGAAGTGCGAAACCGAGCTTCATTGCGAAAGTCCTCTCCGGGCGGAGCATCGTCCGCCAGCACTGGATATCGTTTTTATTGATCCATCAACCATTGCCTTGGCGCACCGCGCCCCCGTTCGTTACTGCTTGGACTGGCGGCGGTGCGGCTCAGCCGGTTAGGCGGCGCCGAGGGCGAAGTCGAAGTTCCCCACCCCGTGGCGGGCGAGGCCCATCATGACCAGCCCCGTTCCTTCCAGCCAGTGCGCCATGTTCAAGCCGCCGACGTCTAGCGGGCGCAGCTCGAGGCTCTCGATGAACTCCGCCACGCCCTCCTTGGCACGCGCGTCGTCGCCGGCGATGAAGACGTCGAGTGGGCGGCCCTGGGCCAGGACAACACCGAAGATGGTGTTGAATGCCTTCACCACGCTGGCGCTGGCCGGGGCCGCCTTGGCAACTTCCTGCGCGATCGACGTGTCATCGGGGATGGCCAGCCCGTCGGCCGTGGCATTGAAGGGGTTGCTGATGTCGACGATGACCTTGCCCGCGAGGGCGTTTCCGTACTGGGCGACGACCGGAACGACATTGGCGTACAACAGGGCCACGATGACGATGTCCCCGGCCGGGACGGCGCCGAACTCTCCCGTCGTGGCGCTTCCGCCGAGAGCCTTGGCCAGGTGAGCGGCCTTGGACTGATCGCGGCCGATGACCTCGACGGTGTTGCCGCCCGCTACCGCCAGCGCGCCGATGCTGCGGGCCATGTTTCCGGTGCCGATGATGCTGATGCTGCTCATGAGGTGTCCTGTCTTGACATACGATTGAAAAGGTTGACTCCTCAACCTTAAGCCAAGTTGGTTGATGGGTCAACCAATCGAGAGAGCGTGGAGGCTGATGGAACCGAACTGGCTGAGCCCTCGTGAAGACCGCGCCTGGCGCGCCTTCATGCGCGCGCATCATCAGCTCGTCGTGCACCTGAACCGCGGCCTGCAGGAATCGGGCCTGTCCGGCGCCGACTACGAGATCCTGGCGGTACTCTCGGCTCTCGACGGGGACCGCATGCCCGCCCACGAGCTGTGCAACACACTGGGCTGGGAGAAGAGCCGTGTCTCCCACCAGGTGCGGCGCATGCAGAAGGACGGGCTGATCAGCCGCGAGCCCAACCCCGACGACGCCCGCAGCACCATGGTCTGCCTGCTGCCGGCTGGCCGCGCCGCCATCGAGAAGGCGGCGCCCAGGCACGTCGCGGACGTCCGCCGGAACTTCATCGACCTGCTCACCCCGGCTGAGCTCGACATGCTCGCCGCCCTCAACGAACGCGTCCTGCGCCACCTGGCAGAGACGACGACTCCCCAGGCCGAAGACGAGCCCTCATAGCCTTCATGGGTGTAAGGGCAGCTAACAACGTTGTCAAACAACAGGTGCCCGTTTGTCAACCTTCATTGCATCTCGACAAGGGAGGAGCTCGACAACTGTCGAGATGCAGCGAAGATTGACAGGAAACGCCGGGCTACTTTGACAAGACTTCGGCGTGTCGCGGAAGCTGTCAATCTTCGCTGCAAAATCCCAGTTCAGAAGAACGTAGGCGCCTTGTCACTGCGTCGGCGAAGTCTCGGACGCTGTCTAGCGCGGCGAGATCGAGCGGTAAGACCTCACCGCCGTGAGGCGTAGAGAGCCCATGTGTGGGTATGGTGTTGTTTCACGTATGCTTTTTAGTGGTGCAGATGGTATTGTTTGTAT